>JBFLWK010000098.1:2779-7371 GCA_040757695.1 Elusimicrobiota bacterium | reverse complement strand
ATAGAGTTTACTTTCATAAAAAATTATAGTATAATGATTTAGAGGTGATAAATGATGAATATAAAAGATAAAGTTTATACTGAATATATAGGATTGAGGGTTACAAAAAAAGAGTATGACTTGCTTTTTAAGACTTTATGCAGGAAGAAAAAGGATAAGTTATCGGTAAAATTGAGGGAGTATATTTTTAGTAAGATTAAAGAGGAGCCGGTGATAGAGTATAAGATAACCCAGGATGAAGGTATAACCGGTGTTGTTCTGTATGAAGGTGAAGAGGTTAAGGATAACCTGTTTTTTGATAATATAGGTGATGCAATGGGTTATGTTAGATCCGTAAATGCTGTTAAAAGGGTTTGTTAGATGGTGAAAGTAGGAATAAATAGCTCTATTGCTCATTTATTTGATTGATGTTAAGATAAAATTAATAGTTTGATATTTGGAGGTACGTTATGGCAATGGATAGTTCAATAAATCTCAGAAATGACATTATATTTAAGTTTGTTTTTGGATATGAGAAAAACGAAAAACTTCTTATATCGCTTTTAAATGCTATATTGGGGTTGAAAGGTGATAAAAAGATAGTAAGTTTAACTTTTCTTAATTCGTTTAATATAAAAGAGTATCTTAAAGACAAGCTGACCATTCTTGATGTAAAGGTCGTAGATGGAACAGGCATAAGGTATAATGTTGAAATGCAGGTTGCTGATGATAAATCATATTTAAAACGTATTCTTTATTACCTGGCGAAACTTTATACGGAACAGCTTAAAGAAAAAGAACCTTATGATAAGTTGTGCAAAGTTATTAGTATATCAATTCTTGATTTCAATTTTTTTGAAGATGAAGCAGATCTTCTTAATATTTTCAGGTTTTTGAATATTAAATCAAAGAAAGAGCTTACGGATTTAAAGGAGATACAGTTTATAGAGCTTCCTAAATTTAATAAAGATAAACCTAAAAGGGATATGTCAAAGTTTGAGAAGTGGTTGCTTGCATTAAAGTTTGGTGAGATTTATGCAAGTGATTTTAATAGCATCCCGGAGGAGATTAAAGAAGAGGAGGATATAATGATGGCGTTACAGGAAATGGTAAGAGCATCAAATGATGAGTATATAAGAGAGTTGCTTGAAATGAGATCAAAGGCCCGTCATGATGAAGCTTCCAGGTTATATCAGGCTAAAGAAGAAGGTAAAGAAGAAGAACGTATGGAAATTGTAAAGAATATGTTACAGGAAGGTTTAAAATTAGAAACTATAGTAAAGCTTACAGGAATGTCTATTGAAAGTATACAGGAAATGCAGAAGAAGGTTTAATTATTTTATGAAAATGGAAGAGGAAAAGAATTGTGGAATATATAGATAGACTGGAAGAGCATGATAAAGTAAGTGTATTGAGTTCTTTTTTGATAAAGAAGGTTAAGGATAAAGGATGGAGTAAGAGAGAGTTTGCAGAGAAGACAGGACTTAATGAGACTTATGTTTATAAGCTGTTATCAGGTAAAAGGGATTTTACTCCTATTGATGAGACTTTGAATAAAATTTATGATGTGCTGGAGCTCTCCCAGGAGGACAGGAAATTTATTTATGATCTTGCAGTTCGTGAGCGTGAGAGTGGTAATTTAGTTTATCCTGAACTTCCTGTTCCACCGGTTCCGCCTCCTTTACCTGAGTATCCGGGAGGTGGAGATCCTTCTCCTGTTCTGGGTGTTATAGGTTTTTTCTGGAATCTTTTGTCTTCCCTGGTTAAATTTATTTGTGAGTTCTTTAAGAAATTTTTTCAGAAATAATTTTGTAAAAAAATGTCCGAGAAACTTCTTCGAAATTAATAGGACATGTTTTTATAAGTCGGTCATTTTGAGGGTAAAAAGAGGGATAAAATAGCCTTAAATGCCTTAAAATAGGCATTTTTCAATGTTTTATAGTCCTTGATTTTTGACACAAATATATCAAAAATAGCCTGTTTTGAGAAATTACAGTCACTAGATGAAGGTTTATATTTTTTTAAAAAATAATCGCTCCCGGGGGCTTTAAATTCGTTTTTAGATATGTTTAAAAAGAAAGGTCAGCTTATGAATGATATTATAAATAATCCGGAAGAGGAAGTTCAGGGTAAAAAGTATAAGAACGCTATTGAGGAGATAAGAGCAGAGTTAAAGAGTGAGTTCGGGAAGATGCCTGAAGGATGGAGTTGGAGCAGGGACAGGAAACTTCCTGCGACTTTATCCAGGGAAGAGTGTGAATCTTTAATGAGTGCTTATGATAAGGGGAAGTTTGCCTTCAGGAATAATCTGATTATAAGGACTCTTTATGCTACCGGTTTAAGGGCTGAAGAATTAGAGAATATTAAATTCTGTGATATTTTTTATGATAATAAAACGGTTTTTGTAAGGGCCGGTAAAGGTGATAAGGACAGGTATTGTGCTATTGATAAGACTACCCTTGAGATGTTGAAGAAATGGCAGGAAGGAAAGGAACTGTCTGAGTCTGTCTTTGGTATAACATTGAGACAAATCAGGAGGGTTGTTGAAGGAGCCGGAGAGGTTACAGGGATATCGAAGAAGTATGAGGCAATGGGAAGGGTGTTTTCTACTCATAGTATGAGGCATGCTTATGCGACTCATTGTTATGAAAATGGTATGAGGCTTCCGACTCTTCAGAGGTTTATGGGCCATGAGTATATTTTGACTACTATGGTTTATCTTTATACTTCTCAGAGGTATGATGTGGTGGAGTATGAAAGGACTCATCCACTGGAAAGTTAGAAATAAAATTTTGTAATAGATGGAGTTTCTGCATCTAATATCTTAAAAATTTAGTTGATTATAAAAAAATGAATTTGGAGGGCTATAAATGACTGAAAAAAAAGGTCAATTAAAATTTAAACCAATATTACTTCCTACTAAATTAACTAATGAAGTAATAAAAAGTGTAGAACAGTGGTTAAAATCACATTATGATAATAGTCATTTAACTATTGAAGATGAACAATTTTTTGATTTATCATATTGCTTTAATAATAACAAAAAAATAGGTATAGCGTTAAGATATATTGATGAAATTATTGGCGATAATATAAATTATGTGTCTTATGAAATTATTCACCCTAAAGTAGAAGAAATTATTTCTGACATAATTAGTGAAACATATGATGTTGATGAATTGCTAATTTTAATTATAACTAAAAATGAGAAAATTGCTAAAGATATGTATGATCAATTACCACAATTACTTAATAAAAATGATCAATTACTAAAGCAATTAATTATTGGGTATCTTTTAGAAGATCAATTAAAATTAATATAAATTTTTATTAAGATTAAACTTCAATAACCGTAAAGATCTCCTGGTGAGTTTTTTTAGAAGATACTGGAAGTTCAAATGGTACATATTTAAATCAAGAAGAAATTGAAAAAAATAAACTAATTCTTTTGAAAGATTGAGTTGAAATTTGTTTTGGAAAGACTAATACCTTTTTTAGTATGGGCTAAATAAAAATATCTAGAATTAGGAGGTTATTAATGTCTAATATTAATGAACTTTTGAAAACAGGAATAATTTTAGAAAATCATTATAAAGTTGTTAATCTTATAAAAAAAGGCGGAATGGGAGCTGTTTATAAAGCAGAAGATATCAAATCTAATTCAATCTATGCAATTAAAGAGCTTATTCCTCCTTTAGGGACATCATTGGAACAAGAACAGGCTAAGCAGTGGTTTAAGAGAGAAGCTGAGTTACTAAAAAAATTAAAACATCCAAATTTTCCTAAAATATCAGATAATTTTATAAGTAATGGTAGATATTATTTAGTAATGACTTATATAGATGGTCAAGATTTAGAAACTATATTAGAAAAAGAAGGTAATCCAGGTTTGCCAGAACAAAAAGTAATTGATTGGGCAAAACAGATACTTGAATTTCTTGATTATCTTCATAATCAGTCTCCACCTGTAATATATCGTGATATAAAACCTTCTAATATTATGTTAAATAAAAATAATCAAATAGTTTTAGTAGATTTTGGAATAGCCAGAGTAATACATCAAAATAGCCAAACAACAAAAACTATAATAGGCACTGAAGGATATTGTCCAGTTGAGCAATATCGTGGTAAAGCTGAACCTCGCTCTGATTTATATTCTCTGGGAGCTACGATGCATCATTTACTTACAGGAATGTCTCCTATACCATTCAAATTTGATCCGTTAAGCACAAGTAATCCTAATATATCTTCTAATTTAGAAAATATAGTAATGAAGGCTTTAAATGATGATCTTAATAAAAGATTTTTATCTGCTAAACAAATGATAAACGCTTTAAAAGGGGTAAATTCTTTAAAAAATACCAGCTTGGAAGTTCAGAGTAATCAAAGTAATAGAATTGATACACAGGGCAAAAATATTAGCAGTTATGAAAAATCAAAGTTAATGATGGATAAAATAACAGATGATATGTTCAGAGATAGTGGGATTGATACACAGGGCAAAAATATTAGCAGTTATGAAAAATCAAAGTTAATGATGGATAAAATAACAGATGATATGTTCAGAGATAGTGGGATTGATACACAGGGCAAAAATATTAGCAGTTATGAAA
>JBFLWK010000098.1:0-2679 GCA_040757695.1 Elusimicrobiota bacterium | reverse complement strand
AATCAAAGTTAATGATGGATAAAATAACAGATGATATTTTTGAGAGATTATATAGTCGAAAGAAAAAATAAATTCTGAAATTGAATAGGCCCGGTGGGAGCATCGATGTCACCAGGGGCAAATTAGTTGAAAAATCTCACAAACACAATGTATCATAAAAAATAAGCATATTTAATTTAAAAAATCAATATTATCTAAAAAGTCTTTTAGCGTAAAGGTTTTTGACTGATTATTTAATAATACTCAAATGACTTGAGTATTATTCAAAGATTACGCTATAAGAAAATTATAAGATAAACTTCTTATAATTTATTTTTGAATGATCCTTGATTTATAAGGGTTTTTACTATTGTATAATATTGAAAAATCGGCTTTCTGTAAGGGAAAAACACCTTAACGAGGAAATTTAGCAGAATGCCGGACATACCCCTAAATAAAATCAATAATATACTACTTTTTCATATAATTTATGAAGGAATATTAAAAAAATTTGAAGAAAGATATAAAAATATAAAGTTGAGGAGGTTTAAAATGACAAAAGATCAAGAAAATAGATGCCATGTAATTATCCACTCTGCCGCTGCTTCTACCGCCACAATAGGAGCAGGTTTAGCTCAAATACCTGGTTCTGATAATTTACTTATTGTTCCTATTCAAATTGGAATGATAGAGTCTCTTGCAGGAATTTTTGGTATTCATGTTGGGGAAGCTACAATAAAAGGTATATTAGCCTCTGCTATTGCCACAGTAGGTGGTAGAACTATATCTCAATGGTTAGTTGGTTGGATTCCAGGAATAGGAAATGTTATTAATGCAACAACAGCGGCAGCTATAACAGAAGGAATAGGATGGTTTGCTGCGAATGATTTTGCTAGCAGAGCACCTGTGATAAATAAAATAAATTTTACTTCAAATCAAGAAGTAATAACAGAAAATTACTTAAAAGATTATGATAAAGAATTAACAGGACTTATAAAAAATAAAACCATTGTAAATGAAACTCAAATGACCAATTTACTTACTGGCAGACTTAAACATCCAGGGATAACTGGAGTAACAGCAATATGCACCGGTAAACTTGGAGTTTCAAGTCCTCATCTCATAATATTTGATGATGATGGTAATAGTAAAAGATTTAAATTACAAAATGAAAAAACGTTTATAGGTCGTTCAGATAGTGAGTCTAAAGATATAGATATAAATTTATTTCGTTTTGATCCAGAAAAACGTGTTTCAAGAAAACACGCAATAATTTATGAAAAAACTCCTGAAGAATATTATATTGAAGATAATGGAAGTACAAACGGTACTCAAGTTAATAAAAAAGAACTATCAAAAAATAACCCTATACAATTAAACAATGGAGATGAAATAATTTTTGGAAAAACAAAAGTATTTTTTAATAAATCGTAATATTACTTTTAGGAGGTTATATGTCTAATAATATAAATACTCTTTTACAATCTGGAACAATTTTGGAAAATAAATATAAAATAGTTAATTTAGTAAAAAAAGGTGGTATGGGAGCAGTTTATAAAGCGTATGATATAAAATTTGTTAATAATTTTTATGCTATAAAAGAATTATTGCCTATTTATGGAACACCATTAGAACAAGAACAGTCCAGAAAATGGTTTGAACGAGAAGCAAAAATACTTAAAAATTTAACACATGCTAACTTACCAAAAATATTTGATTATTTCATATGTAATGAGAGATACTATCTAGTAATGGATTTAATAGAAGGTGATGATTTAGATACAATATTACAAAAAGAAGGTAAACCTGGATTGCCTGTAGAGAAAGTTATGGAATGGTCTATACAAGTTCTTGATGTTTTAATTTATCTTCATAATCAAAATCCGACAATAATATATAGAGACTTAAAACCAGCTAATATTATGCTTAATAAAAATGAAAAAATAATATTAATAGATTTTGGAATAGCAAGAGTTATTCATCAAAATAGCCAAACAACCAAAACTATTATTGGAACGGAAGGCTATTCACCTCCTGAACAATATCGTGGTAAATCAGAAATTAGATCTGACATTTATTCATTAGGAGCAACAATGCACCATTTACTTACTGGAATATCTCCTATACCATTTAAATTTGATCCTTTAAGAACAATTAATCCTAATATACCTTATCATATTGAAAATATAGTAATGAAAGCGTTAAAAGATAACTTAACAGATAGATTTTCAAGCGCAAAAGAAATGGCAGATACTATAAAAAAACAAAATCTTTTGAATAAACAACAAGAAAATTTATCTTTTAATAAAATAACGGATAACTCTTTAAGTAAAGAAGACCAAATATTATATTATATTGCTGAAGCTAAAGCTTGTAGTAAAAATAAACAGTATGATGAAACAATAAAGCTGTGTGAGAAAGTTTTAAAGCTTGAACCTGGTAATACTGAAGCTTATGTGGAAAAAAAATATGCGATAGAAGAAAAAGTTGGTTATGAAAAGAAAAATCCTGCTAAACCTTTTAATACTGAAATATATAACTCTTTAAGCAAAGAAGACCAAATATTATATTACATTGCTGAAGCTAAAGCTTGTAGTAAAAATAAACAGTATGATGAAACAATAAAGCTGTGTGAGAAAGTTTTAAAGCTTGAACCTGGTAATACTGAAGCTTATGTGGAAAAAAAATATGCGATAGAAG
>JBFLWK010000097.1 GCA_040757695.1 Elusimicrobiota bacterium | reverse complement strand
GTTTTGGAGATACCGCCGAATGTTTAAGAGATAGAGAATTATGCTTTGGAGATGCCTCTGAATGTTTAAGCGATAGAGAATATTCTTTAAGCGACAGAGAATAATATTAATTTCCAGAAATAACTCATTGTAGTAGCGGGTTTACCACGCAACTACAAATAAATTGTTAAGCTTCGCTATCTTTGGGTGATGCACATGATATCTATCAGTTTTATTCTTATTATTTTGTTGGTTTCTAATTTATATACTCAGCAAGTGCTTGAGACACCTGCATTATTAGCGCCTGAAAATGGAGAAACAATTACCTCAACTACACCAAAATTGGAATGGTATGATGTGGAAGGTGCTGACTGCTATAATGTAGGTATTTATTCTGATAAAGATTGTACAAATAAAGTTGTTAATTCAAAACCCTACCCTAAGAAATCCTACTGGGAAGTTACTGATAGATATTTAGAAAAATGGAGAAGATATTACTGGCGTGTTGCAGCACATAATTTTGATGGCTGGTCAAAACCATCTGCTGTGTGGTCATTTACAGTAGGGGCAGATTTATCTGCCCGACAAAAAGAGTGGAAAGGCAAAGAAAATATCGCAGTTGCTGAGTTTGCTGGAAAGAATGTATCGCAAGCAGATGCTTCAATAGTGGCTGATTTTGTAAGAACAGAGTTTGTGAATATAGGTCAGTATACCGTCATAGAGAAAGCGAATATGGATAAAATATTAGCAGAAGCAGCGTTTCAAGCAACTGGCTGTACAGAAGCAGAATGCGCAGTCCAGATTGGTAAAATACTGAATGTAAAAAAGATGGTTGTTGGCTCACTCTCTAAACTTGAAGGTGTCTATTACATCACTGCAAGTGTTGTGGAGGTAGAAACAGGAGAAATAGAAACTTCAAAAACTGTGCAATGTTACGAAGTGCACAAACTTATGGCATCTACACAGGATTTAGCAGGACAACTTATAGGAATTAGTGTTTCTTCTCAGAAACCGACAATAAAACCTGCAGTTGTAGGCGAACCTGCTCCTAAGAAAAAACCAAAATTAGAAGGGGAAATAACTGAAATCAGAGAAAATAACAAAATAGTAATAAATCTCGGTTCAAAAGATGGTGTCGAAATCGGAGATATATTTATAGTTACACAACCAATCCTTAAAATAAGTCCTATTACAAGAAAGGAAAAAATAGAAGGTTATGAAAATATAGGCAAATTAGAAATTGAATATGTGGATAGGGAATCTTCACTTGGTGAAATTAGTATTATTAAATCAGGGAAAAAACTAAAGGTTGGCAATCATGTTCTAACACCAGAGATATGGATACCATTTAACTTTTCTTTTTATCCATCTGCTCAATTGTTTAAAGAACCAAATGTAGGAGGTCTGGATACCGGTGTCATCACAAAATCTAATAAAGTTCGTGGACTTGAATGTGGTGCTGTGAACATAGCAAAAGATATTCGTGGCATACAAGCCGGTGCTGTCAATATAACGAGGATTGGTCGTGGTATACAAGGCGGTTTTTTGACCAATCTCACGAATATATCATACGATTTTCGTGGTATACAAGGCGGTTTAATCTGTGCTGTAAATATAGCGAGACATATTTCTGGAGTTCAGTTTGGAATTATAAATTACTGTGAAACTCTGAAAGGTGTTCAAATAGGAGTTATTAACATAGTGAAGAGAAATTATTTACTACCAGTTATGGTCGGTATTAATGTCAATTTTTGATTATAGTGGACTCACTCTCAAATTTCAAAGAAACCCTCTTGCTTTAGATATAATTAGCAGTTATACAGGGGGAGACAGGAAAAATGGGGACGGAGGAAAATACTGGATTCCCGATAGAAGCCTCTCCCCGAATGTAGTAGCCGGAGGAACTGAGGAACTGGGAACTGAACGGGAACTGGGAACTGGGAACTGTGCCACTGTGGGAACTGCGGAACTGTGCCACGGAACTGTGCCAGGCCACAGAACTGCACAGAACTGACAGAACTGTGCCGACAGAACTGCCAAGAACTGTGCCACCAAGAACTGCAAGAACTGCAAGAACTGGCAAGAACTGTGAGAACTGTGAGAACTGTGCCAGACTTGTGAGAACTGTGCCAGAACTGAGAACTGTGCCAGACTTGAAATTTTCAAATTTTTGTGTTAGTAGTCGTAGCCACACATTCGTGAGGACAGGTTTTTAATTGCTGTATAATCGTGGATTAAAAATCCATAACTACAAATTATAAATTTGAAAGAACCATATTACTAATCACTAATCACTGCTTTTATTATCCCGCCACCTAATACAATATCTTTTTTGTAAAATACAGCAGACTGACCTGGTGTGATTGAGAGTTGCGGTTTGTAAAATACAATTTTTGCAGTATTATTTTTTTGCAAAAATATTTTTGCTTTTGATTCTTTATGCTTGTATCGTATTCTTACATCTGCGATTATTGGCGATTTGTTAGGTTGCGAAACAGTCCACGAAATATCTTGTACCAAAAATTCTTTACCCAAAAGTTCCTCTTTTCTACCAACAGTAATTTGATTTTTTTCGGCATCTATCTTGACAACATACGTCGGATAACCAACTGAAATCCCAAGTCCTTGTCGCTGTCCGATTGTATAATATGGAATTCCTTTGTGCATTCCTACAACCTTTCCAAAAATATCCACAATTTTTCCTGGTTTTATATCTGTGTTAATCTGTGGTTTTATCTGTGTTAATCTGTGTTTCAAAGATCTGCGGTAATCTGCGTTCCCCACAAAGCATATCTCCTGACTTTCCTTTTTATTAGCAGATTTTAACATTAACTCATTAGCTAATTTTCTAATCTCAGTTTTTTTGTAATTACCTAATGGGAATAAAATATGTGGAAGATTTTTTTGTGTAAGTCCGTATAAAAAATACGACTGGTCTTTTGTCTTATCAATTCCCTTTTTCAATACATATACTTCCGACTTCCAACTTCCGACTTCTGACTTTTTCCCTATTCTTGCATAATGTCCTGTTGCTATAAAATTACAACCAAGCCCTTTCGCAAATTCAAGCATTTTGTCAAATTTTATTTTCATATTGCAGACAATACACGGATTAGGTGTCCTGCCTCTGAGATATTCAGAGACAAAATTTTCAATAACATACTTTCCAAAAATCTTTCTTCTGTCCACAATATAATGTTTTATCCCGAGTTGCTCGGCAGTCCTTTTAGCAATAACAATATCTTCAGGTGAACAACATTGTCGTTCAGCCGATACATACCGACACAAAAAAAGCCGCATTGTGCAGCCAATGACTTCATAGCCGGATTTTTTCAGAATACAGGCAGCAACTGATGAATCAACACCACCTGACATTAAAACAAGCACTTTCTTTTTCACTTTTTGCTTGATTTTGCTTCCGGATGTTTTTTATAGTAGTCGTCAAGTGCAGCACGGAGTGCTTCCTCAGCGAGCACTGAACAATGCATTTTAACAGGCGGAAGTCCACCTAATGCTTCTGCAACTGCACGGTTGGAGATTTTTAGCGCCTCATCAACAGATTTCCCTTTTACCATTTCAGTTACCATTGATGAAGTTGCAATTGCAGCACCACAGCCAAATGTCTTAAACTTTGCATCAACGATAATTCCATCTTTTACCTTAATATAAAGCCGCATTATATCGCCACAGATAGGATTCCCAACATTCCCAATACCATCTGCGTCTGGTATTTCACCGACATTTCTCGGATTCTGAAAATGTTCCATTACTTTAGATGAGTACTGCATATATTCTCTCCAATCTCTTATCTCTTATCTCTTATCTCTGTCTTTAACCTGTCTTCCCACAATGGCGATATTGACCTTAATCGCTCAACTATTTTCGGTAGGATTTCCAAAAGCGCATCAATATCTTTTTCAGTTGTATAATGTCCGAGCGAAAATCTTATTGAACCTTGTGCAACTACGGGCGGAATTTTCATTGCTGATAAAACATGCGATGGTTCAAGTGTTCCAGAAGTACATGCACTACCAGTAGCTGCAGCAAAACCTTCTAAATCCAGCGACATCAATATCCCTTCGCCTTCAATATAACTAAACGAGATATTACAGGTGTTATAAATCCGTTTTTCAGGATGACCGTTAAGTTGCGTGTATTCAATTTTTTTAATGACTCCATTTTCAAGTTTCTGTCGCAGTTCTAAAATTCTTTTGGATTCATTTTTCATATCCTGATAAGCAATCTTCAATGCCTTTGCCAGTCCAATAATATAAGGCACATTTTCAGTACCTGCACGTCTGTTTTTTTCATGATGCCCACCGTGTAATAACGAGTGTAATTTTGTTCCCTTTTTTATGTAAATAGCACCTATACCTTTGGGCGCATAAAACTTATGTCCTGATAGTGAAAGCAAATCTACACCAACTTTTTTTACATCAATCGGAATTTTACCTGTTGATTGAACAGCATCCGTATGAAAAACTATCTTTTTTTCGTTCGCAATTTTTGCAATTTCTTCTATCGGTTGAATAGTTCCGACTTCATTATTTATATGCATTATTGATATAAGAATCGTCTTATCTGTAATTGCGTTTTTTACATCTTCACTCTTAACTATTCCATATTTATCAACAGGAATATATGTAACTTCATAGCCAAATTGTTTTTCTAAATAATGGCAAACCTCAAGAACCGCATGATGCTCTATCTTTGATGTGATTATATGATTACCTCTGTTTTTTAGCGCAAATGCAGTTCCTTTTACAGCGTAGTTGTTTGACTCTGTTCCACAGGAAGTAAACACGATTTCAGACGGATTTTCAGCACCCAAAAATTTGGCAACTTCTTCGCGTGCATCTTCAATCGCTTTTCTTGTCTCTTGCCCAAACGAATGTACGCTTGAAGGATTCCCATAAACATTTTTGAAATATGGCAACATTGCATCCAACACTTCTGGATGAATAGGTGTAGTAGCATTATAGTCAAGATAAACTTTTCGCATATTTTTATTTTACCAAACTGTTGAATAAAAGTCAAGTATTTTGTATAATAAGTTCACGAATAACTAATCACGAATTATATCACGAATGTTCACGAATAAAATCAATGCAGTTATTCGTGGCAATTCGTGATATTTGCCTTTATTCGTGTGTCTTTATTCGCGATATAGGGAGTGGCTATGGAAAAAATATCTGATGTGAAACTTGTAGAGAAACTGGTTGAAGGCGGGAATTCTATTCTGGAACAGATAAGGCAGATTATTGTATGCCAGCAAGATATGATGGATATTAGTCTAAGTAAAATGTTTTTCTTTTTTTGCATAAGTTTTGTTATAAATATTTTTATCAGAACCAATATCTGGGGTTTAGCAATTTGTCCTGATCCTGGGACAAAACATTTTTATCAATCAGATAATGGAATGTATGAATTAGAGGTAGAGGTTATGAAATATAAGTGGACAGAGCAAATGTGGGTTACAGGGCCTCCTGTAAAAATTACTTTTAGAAAAAAGACTGAAACAATTTGGAAAAAAGAGTTAAAAGAATTTCCAGATTATGTATGCATTTCTAATAATGGGAAATATGTTGTTCTAAATTATGCAGGTTGGTTTGATGAAGGTGGATCGGGTGGTTTTTTGATTTTTGATTCATCCGGGACCTTGGTAAAAAATGTAGAAAATTACGGCGAAAAAGTAAATAAGATGCTTTGGATTGATGATACACATATCAGCGGCAATGGCAGATATTTCGCTATCTTGGATTATTCAGGTAAAGTATATTTTTATTCTGTTAACGATGGCAAGTTATTATGGAAGAAAAAAATGATAGATGAGATAAGCCCGATTGAGAATAAAATAATAATATCTGAAGATGGACAGTATTTGCTTGTTTCTATAAATTGTGATAATGATGATAAAACAAAGATATTTTATATGGATTTTATGGGAAAAATAATATGGGAAAAAGAAATTGATAAATTATCAAAAGAAATTTATGAATACGATTCATATTATACTAAATATAACAATTGGTTATATAAAGAAAAAATTAGATTCCTTGAAGATAGTAGAGAATTTAGCATGTATTCTATCAAAGAAAACGCTATTCTCTTTTACAAAAATGATAACAATAAAATAAAATTTGTAAAAAAGCATTATTTAGTCAATTTATCATTAGAATGTCCTTCTATTGTTGAAAAGGGACAAAAATATCAGATAACAGCAAAAATAATCCCCAAAGATTTGAATGATATTAATGATATCAATGTCAATATTTTGCAATATACAGAGTATTATGAAAATAACAAATCTAAAAGATATACTGTCTTAGAAAGTACAAAAAGTATAAAAAAATTGAAAAACGGAAAGTCAACTACGCTAAATTGGGTGACTGACAATACAAGTCCTGAAGGTAAAAGTATAATTTCCTGTATTCTGATGGCTGGTGATACTGATATGTGCTTTAATCAAAAGAAGATTTCCATTAAGGAGGCAGATTCTTCAAATTTAACAATTAGCGGTGGTAGTTATATAAAGATTGACGCTAAAATTCAAAAAAACAATAAGTACAATATCAGATACTGGCAAAACAAAATTGTTTTAATACTATTCAAAAAAAAGAATATTCTTATACCATTCCAAATAGGTGAAAAATGGGGGTTTATTGATAAAAATAAAAGAGTTGTCACTCCACTTAAATATGATTTTATTGGGGATACCAGTGAAGGATTAACCGAGGTTGTTGTTTTCAGCGAGAAAGGCGACAAATGTGGTTACATCAATGCCGAAGGACAAGAAGTTGTTCCATTAAAATACGATAATGAACTTAGTGTTGTCTCAAATGATTTTAAAGAAGGTTTAGCAAAAGTTAAATTGAATAATAAATATGGTTTTATTGATAAAAACGGTAAGGAAATAATACCAATAAAATACGACGATACTTGGGGTTTTTCAGATGGCTTGGCAGCAGTAGAAATGAATAAAAAATGGGGATTTGTTGACAAAAATAATAATATAATAATACCATTTAAATATGATGGAACATATTTAGGATTCAAAGAAGGTTTAGCATCTGTAGAATTAAATGGTAAGTGGGGTTACATTGATAAAAATGGTAAAGAAATTACACCATTCAAGTACAAAGAAGCTGGAGAATTTAGGGACGGGTTAGCTTTTGTGTCAATCTGCAGTTTAGATAAAAAGAACTTTAAATATGGATTTGTTAATAAACAAGGGAAGGAAATAACACCTTTACAATATGATGCTTTTGGTTATCAAGGTGAAGGATTAATCTCGGTAGAAATAAAAGGAAAATGGGGATTTATCGACCTGAAAAACGGCTATAAATTTATATTTTACCGATAATAAAATGCCCTTGACACAACCGTATAAAAATGATACACTTATGACAAATGCCAAAAGGCTTACAAAAAATACATTTTATATTCG
>JBFLWK010000096.1 GCA_040757695.1 Elusimicrobiota bacterium | reverse complement strand
TTTCAAAATTCAAAGAGCAATTTCAAAGGTCAAACCTTTGATTTGAATGAATTTGCAAATATATTTTATAGTGGTTCCGACGAGCCGTATCAAAAAAACAGTGTTTATAGCCGTTTTTCAGGTCGACTACACTTGACTACTCTTGACTATTTTTTCTCTTAATACTGTTAAAATTCGCGCAATTTGTCGCCTTAAAGTTCTTATCTCCAATTGGTTTTTTAGCGGTGTTGTTTTATGCGCGAACTTTAATTTGAACAGTTTTCCTTTTGCCTGTTCAAGTTCTGCTTTTAATTCAGCATCTGTGAGTTGTTTTATATCTATTTTCTTTTTATCTTTCGCCATTTAACACCAGTGATTAGGTAATTAAGTGATTAAGTGATTAAGTTTTTACTAACCACTAACCACTTATTCACTTGTTTATCACTGTCTCTACTGTCCGCGTTCCAAAAACTGTGTTTTTATCGGTAACTTATGTGCAACAAGGTCAAATGCTATTTTTGCTTCTTCTTTTTTCAAACCGGACACCTCAAACATAACCCTGCCGGGTTTGACTACTGCGACCCATTTTTCCGGCTCACCTTTACCTTTTCCCATTCTTGTTTCAGCAGGTTTTTTTGTATACGGTTTATCAGGGAAAATTCTTATCCAGACCTTGCCACTCTTTTTTATTGCACGGGTTAATGCGATACGGGATGCTTCAATCTGGTTTGCAGTAAGCCATGCTCTGCCAAGCGCCATCAAGCCGTATTCACCGAAACTGACCTCTGTTCCGCCAGATGCAATCCCTTTGATTCTGCCTCGCTGTGATTTTCTATATTTGACTCTCTTCGGAAACAACATTATTTTCGTCCTCTTTTATAATTTCTTCTTCTATTGGTTTCTCTTCTTTTATATCTTCCGGCTTTTCTATAAGTCGCGCTTCATCAATCATTTCTTTCTCGGTTTTTGTGTATAATTCTTTTTTGAATATCCATACTTTTACACCTAAAATCCCCATTGTAGTAAGCGCTTCCGCAAACCCGTAATCAATATCAGCCCGAAATGTCTGTAACGGGATTCTGCCTTCTTTCAGCCATTCGCTCCGTGCAATTTCATTACCACCTATCCGACCTGAAATTTTAACCTTAACACCAAGTGCACCTGCTGACATTGCTTTCTCAATTGCTTTTTTCATTGCTCGTCGGTGCGAACCTTTTTTTTCAAGTTGTAATGCAATCCCTTCAGCAACCAATTGAGCGTTTGTTTCAGGCAATTTGATTTCCATCACATTTACGATAGTTTTTTTATCAGAAATTTCTTCAATCTCTTTTTTGAGTGCTTCAATATCAGCACCTCGTTTGCCAATGATAAGTCCAGGTCTGGCAGAAAAAATGTTGACTTTCAGATATTTTCCAGCACGTTCTACTACGATTTTTGAGACTGCGGCAAATTTTAGCCGTTCTTTAACAAACTTTCTTATCCGAAAATCTTCTTCTAACAGGTCAGCCATATTCCGTCTGGAAAACCATTTACTATCCCAGTCGGAAACATAGCCAAGCCGTAGACCTCTTGGATGAATTTTTTGTCCCATATTAACATCAGGTTAAAGGTATAAATTAAAGGTTAAAAATGAACTACCCTCTGGCAGAGCCACAGGGAATTGCAAGTTAAAGTTTTTTTTTCCTTCAACTTTTCCCTTTAACCTGCCATTTTAACCTGCCTTCATATCACTTCAGGCGCTAACGAGATAATTTTCAGAAAATTTTTTTCTCTGAGTTCTCTTGCAACCGGCCCGAAAATTCTTGTCCCACGCGGCTCACCATCCGGATTGATAATCACAGCCGCATTGTCATCAAATTTTACATAACTGCCATCAGCCCGCCGAACCTCTTTTACGCATCGGACGATAACGGCACGCACTTTTTCACCTTTCTTAATTGTAGCGGTTGGCAGTGCATCATATACAGAGGCAATAATCACATCACCTAATGATGCATATTTCCGGTAACTGCCACCAAGCATTCGGAAACATCTTATTTTTCGTGCACCTGTATTATCTGCAACTGTTAGAATAGACCGCTCTTGAATCATTTAGGTTTTTTCTAATGCCTCTTTTGTATGTGCGGCACCGTGTCCTCTGAAAAATCTGGTTGGCGAAAATTCGCCCAGCCGGTGTCCTACCATATTTTCTGTGATATAGACGGAGATAAATTTCTTGCCGTTGTGAACGCCAAATGTATGTCCGACAAATTCCGGCGGTATCACAGACGCGCGTGCCCATGTTTTGATAAGTGTTTTTTGCCCGGAACTGTTTTGTATTTCAACTTTTTTTAACAGTTTCTCGTCAATATACGGACCTTTTTTGGTTGACCTTGACATAGTAACATCAGGATAAAGGCAGGTTAAAGGTTTAAGGTTAAAGGTTAAAATATTCTGTCGTAATTTTAATTTATACCTTTTTCCTGCCTCCTCTACCTCATTCCTTTCGGTCTTCTATTTATAATATACATATCAGTCCATTTATTTTTGTCTCTGGTTTTGAATCCTTTTGCAGGTTGTCCCCAAGGTGATTGCGGATGATTATGTCCTTTAGATTTGCCTCTGCCGCCGCCGTGTGGATGGTCAACTGGGTTCATTGCGGTACCACGAACCGTCGGGCGAATACCAAGATGTCTGCTTCTGCCTGCATTACCAATAGAGATATTTTCATGGTCTAAATTACCAACCTGCCCGATAGTAGCGTAACATTTTAATGGAATCATTCTTATTTCGCCGGACGACATTTTTATATTAGCAAACTCACCTTCTTTTGCCATAATCTGTGCAACACCACCAGCAGAACGGACAAGTTTGCCGCCAAGTCCGGGAATCAACTCTATATTATGTATCTCGGTACCAATCGGGATATTTGCTAATGGCAGTGCATTACCGATTTTTATTTCAGCATGTTCACCACTCTCAACCTTTGCGCCAACTGATAAACCAAGCGGGCAGATAATATATCGCTTTTCACCGTCGGGATATTTCACAAGTGCAAGCCGACTGGAACGATTCGGGTCGTATTCTATTGCAATAACTTCTGCGTTGACATTTCGTTTATCTCGTTTAAAATCAACAATACGATACATCCGTTTATGTCCACCACCACGATGTCTAACAGTTATGCTACCTGTATTATTTCTGCCACTTGCTTTTTTCAAAGGCCGCAGAAGCGATTTTTCCGGTGTTGTTTTTGTTATATCCGAAAAATCATCTGTTGTTATGAACCGCCTTGATGGCGTGTATGGTATGTAAGTTTTCATACGCCTTCTACTAATTTTATTGTCTGTCCTTTTTTTACTTTTACGACTGCTTTTTTATATTCAGGTCTATACCCTGAATAACGCCCTACGCGTCTCAACTTACCTGTATATACTGCTGTATGCACTTTTTCAACATCAACATTAAAAAGTTGTTCAACTGCTTTTTTTATCTGATACTTATTGGCGTTTTTTGCGACGATAAATTCATACTTGTTTTCTTTTTCTTTCAAATTTGTTGCTTTCTCAGTAATAATCGGTCTTTTTATTATATTAAAAGCATCCATAATAACATCACTTTACGACTGCAATCTTTCCCTGTACTTTTATATCAGCATACCCTGATTTTTTCGCTCTTATCGTGTAGATATACACGCCACTGGCAATGTCTGAAACATCCCAAGGATATTCATAATAGTATTTCGTAGCATCTGATTTTACATCAGACGAATACAACTCTGTGTAGTCTATCAATTCGCCTGCGATATTATACAAAATTATTTCTATTTTGTCAGCAATACCACATTCTATATGTATTTTGGGAAATACACCTCGCTTCGCAGGATTTGGATATGCATATATCTCACCTTTTCTGAAAGTAGTATCAGGTTCGGGTGACATCTGCGGTTGTTGATACACAATCGCATAAATTGAAAAATGTGATACATTAGCAGAAACGGTTTTTGCGTCGGTATCAACTTCGCTTTCAAGAATCTCGTAATCATTTGTTGTTTCATTGAGATATGCAATTTTCAGATTCTTTTCATTGGGTCCGTTCACAGCCTGTGCAGTGTATGGTATTGTGATTCTTACTGGCTTATCAAATTTTTTATCTGATTTGAACTCGTAATTTGCTACCACACGAATGTCATTCCGAGCGGAACGAGGAATCTCAACTTTCCTTACTACAAATACAGTTTCCTCTTCTAAAACTCCATTCTCAATCTCAATCTCTATCTTTGTGAGCGGGTCTTTTACAATTCCGCCTTCAGAGGAAACAACATTCTTTGTATAACTGCCATCTGAAATTCCAAAATTGCCTGCTAAATCCCAGCCGGAAATTATTATTTTTTCTATATCACCGAAACCTGTCTGCTTTGTAAATTTCCCAGTCCACAGATTTTCTGAAATTTCTTGTAGTTGTACAACGATACTTTGTTTCTTCGGGCTGTTGCCATGCGGAACAACTTCTGCATTTGCTGATAGAAGTTTTTCCGACGAGAACGCTGTGATTGTCATCTCGTCTGTCTTCTCTGGGTTTCTTGTAAGATATACTGTAAATGTCGGCTTTACAAAATCAATCTGTGAAACAAGTGTTGGAACAAACACAGCATTTTTCGTCGCAATTGTGTAAATTGAAATTTTGTCTATTGCTATTGCCAGTTTGTTGTTTACTGTGTCAAGTGTTGCACCAAGCGCTGTCCAATCTCCTGTGTCAGGATTGTATCTGAAAATATCAAGTGTGGTTTCGTCAATCCCGTTGAGTTGTGTCTCATCATAAAAAAGTGTCAGTGCTGCAGACGGAAAAAATGTTGTGCTCGTAGGCTGTATATCGTAAATTGAGCCAACACTTCCCGATAATATCCCGAATGTCGATGCGGTTTTACCGTCCGGATTGGGTGTGATTATTATTTTTGCATTTTCAGGATTTGATATTTGTGAAGCTGCGAAATCAAAACTAACCTGACGCAGAACTGTTATCTCGCCTTGCTTCTCTATCGCTGTAACATATGATACATTTATACCAACAGTCCTTGTAGCGGTTGACTCTATCACATAAAAATATTTTCCATCAGAAACATAGTTTCCTGTGGCATCTTTTCCATCCCACAGTTGTGATACATTATACAGACCAGATTGAGCGTGATATAGTACAAATGTACTATAAGTCTCGTCGGTAGCGCTTACTATTTTTATTGTTGTAGTTGAATTTGTTACATTCGGTCTTAGTTCAAGATTAAACAGAATGTTTGTTGATTCAACATCAGGGTCAAACGGGTCGGGAGTATCTGAAACATTTGAGATAATTAAGTTCTGTCCTGCAGGACCTATTGAAACAGTAAATGTTCCTGTTCCTTTTGATGTATAAAAATTGTCACTTCCTGTGACATCTATCGTCGCAATACCATCATAATTTGTAACTGCTGAATATGTCCCTGCCCAGGTAATATTATCCGTTGATGACATTGTAATCTCTGCCGGGTTCAGTTGCCCATTCTGCCGAACAAATGTTCGCAGCGATGTTAACGGTTCGCCTGCTACACAAGAAATTGTAACTAATCCTGCAGCAAGAACAGTATCAGGTGTTGCTGAAATTGTGTATGTCGGTGCTCTGTTATCAACAATAAAACTTCGCGTTGACGAGTGGTTTCCATATATAGTTCCATCATATACTGCAACACGCCAGAAGTATGTTGTTGAGTCAGACAAAAAAGTTTGTGGCTGAATTGTGTATGAACACTGTCCTGTTCCTTGAACAACAGGTGGCGTGGGTGAAAAACCTTTCGTTAAGACATTACTTTCAAATACTTCTTTTACTGAAAAATCAGGAACACTTGACAATTCTACCTTAAAGTGTAAATCATCACCATCCGCATCGGAAGGAACATTCCAAACAAAAGTTGGATAAGCATTTGTGATTGAACCATCAGCTGGTGAAACTAAACTCGGCGGGTTGGGCGGCTGGTTCACAGGAACTCCGCCAAACATATAAAGTTTCCCATCCCATGAACCTACATAAAGGGAATTGTTAACACCAATGGAAGGGGCAGCAAAGATACGCTCTCCTGTTGTATATTTCCATTTTAGCGTACCGTCAGGATTGATTGCGTAAAGATTATTATCTTCTGAACCTAATATAAACAGTATTATTCTCATCTATAACCGCAGAAGAAACTATTCTGCCACCTGTAGCATATGTCCAAGTTAGTTCTGGGAGAGAATGTCCTTTGTTTGGACTTTGACCACTGCGTCTCATATCATATTGAAATGTTGGCCACGGCGCTTGTGCAAGTATAGCATTTACCCCAAGAAAATAACTAGCTACAACAAATAAAACTGAATAACGGTTTTTACACATAAAATTACTGTTCTGAGATTGATTTTGTAACCAATTTATAGGCATCCATGACTAATTGGTTTTCAGGTTCAATCTCAACTGCTTTTTTACATATATTCAAGGCGGATTGATAATCTCTTTTTTCGTAATAAACTATTGTTAAACTTATATATGGCAGGATTTCCTTCGGGAAATATTTAATACTCTTTTTTAAAACAAAAATCGCAGAATCAAAATCTTTTGTTTCAGAATAAATAGTTCCCAAGGTTTGATAAAGTTTAATATCGGGAACGTCCATTTTAAGTGCTTTATTTAAATACTCTAATGCATTTCTGAAATCCCCTTTTTTATAAAAAGATAACCCGCTCTTTAGATATCTATCCTTGCTTAATATACAGGCAAATCCATATAAAGTTTCTTCTTTATTCAGAAATTGTTTTTTTGCTGTTTCTTCTTGAAATATGCGAATATCAAATTCCGCTCTATAATATGATGGTATTTTATAATTAATTCTTTCTTTATTATTTTTTAAAATTTTAAATATCCTGTAATTTCTGGTTTCATATACCAATTGAAAATGTTCCAAGTCAAAAGGAGTGAAATGAAATTTATATGCTGAAGACTTTTTATTCAGATTTAAATTATCTGTGAGATAACGAAGTCCGTCTTTTGAAACATTAAGTACCGTACCAACCTGATATACATAATAGTCTGCTTTAACTCTTTTACATAAATCAAAAAAAGTATCTTCATCATCAAATAATGCGAAAATATATTCTTTGAATTTCTGCCGATATTGTTTGTTTTCAAATTTAGGATGCAAAATTATAGTTCTGTCAGTGTACGTCAAGATTGAAGGACTTAATTCAAAATTTGCCAAAAAAACAGCAGTCGGGGCTGTGTTTTTCTTTAACCATTCAATCAACGATTTTCTATTCTCAAAATAACTAGGTAAATTAATTTCTTTGACAGGGAAAAGATTTACAAGAATACTATAAAACATTGTTTGCTTCTCAGTATTGTAATGACAAATTGTTTCGTGCAAGTTGAACAAAAAACAAACAGGCAAAATTGAAAATAGAATAATTCTTTCCAGTTTTTTTCTGTACAATAGTATAATTTGTCCAGTAAAAATTACAATAAAAAAAATGACATACTCCCCGCAGCAAGCTGCGGGGTATCTTAAAAGTCAAGTTTTAACTGGCGTCTGTCTTCTTCTGCTCTTTGATATTGGATGTATTTCTGTATAGTTTGTGCAGTTACTTTGTCGCCG
>JBFLWK010000095.1 GCA_040757695.1 Elusimicrobiota bacterium | reverse complement strand
TCTTGGAATCTTTTATTAAAAACTTAGTGTAACTTTCCGCCAGTGGACGGCGGACAAGTGTGTAAACTTTGAGAGACTTAGTGAACCTTCTTTTTTTTGTTTCACAAAGTATCAGACGTAACTATGAATGAAAATGAAATAAGTAAAATAATACTTGACTGTGCCTTCAATGTCCATACTGCTTTGGGACCTGGTTTACTTGAAAGCGCTTACAGGGAATGTTTAGCTTATGAAATTAATAAGTTGGGATTAAGAGTGGAGAAAGAAAAGCCTTTACCATTGGTTTATGAAGAAGTAAAATTAGAGTGTGGGTATAGAATTGATCTTCTGGTTGAAAACAAGGTTGTAATTGAACTAAAGGTTGTTGAAGCATTTAATGATGTCCATATTGCACAGATATTAACTTATATGAAGTTGTCAGGATGCAAACTTGGATTGTTACTTAATTTTTATACAAAATCTTTGAAAGATGGAATAAAACGTTTAATACTTTGAGCTACTTTCCACCAGTGGACGGCGGACAAGAGTGAAAACTTTGTGAGACTTAGTGAACCTTGTTTTAGTTTCACAAAGTACCTCAAAGTATCGCACAAGGTTACACAACGAAAATCATGGCGATAGTAAAGAAGTATAGAGCAATGGTTGAAAAAATAATAAATCCTTTACCGGATATTTTTATTGTTACTTTTTCCTCTGAAAAGAAGTTTATTTATAATCCGGGACAGTTTTTACACTTAGCTTTAGATAACTATGATGGTGTTGGGCAATGGCCGGAATCAAGATGTTTTTCGATGCAGAGCAACCCAAACGAGCCACAAATAAAAATTACATTTGCTGTTAAAGGAAAATTTACGAATAGGATGAAAAACGAATTACACGAAGGAAAAGAAGTATGGTTAAAACTACCTTATGGGGATATTTTTCAGAGAGGGCATGATAAAACTAATTGTGTATTTATAGCTGGTGGGACCGGTGTAACGCCTTTTCTTTCTCTTTTTAATGATAGATCATTTAATGAATATATTAATCCAAGAATATATTTAGGTTTTCGAACTAAGAAGTATAATATTTATGGAAAAGAATTACACAGAGTTCCACTGAGCATGCACAGAGAACCACAGGGTGAACTTTCTAACAATGTAACTAAAATATTTTATGAAGATACCGATGGAATACTTGATATTAACAAAATATATAATGAATGCGGTAATGAAGCTACTTATTTTATCTCTGGGCCGCCAATGATGATGAAATCATTTAAGAAATATCTTATGGAAAAAAATGTTTCTGAAAGTAGGGTGATAACCGATGACTGGGAATAAACAGAAATACAATCCTCTATTAGAGGATGATTTGAAGTCTATCTGGGAAAATCTTAAAGATATTCTTAATGAAATTAAAGGGAAAACATTTTTTATTACAGGGGGAACAGGATTTTTTGGCAAATGGTTTTTGGAAACTTTTTCTTATTGTAATTCATTACTTGATCTCAACTGCAATATTATTGTACTTTCTAGAGTACCGGCAAAGTTCCTCGATGAGTTTCCTTACTTTAATCAAGATAAAATAAAATTTTATGAAGGCGATATAGTAAATTATCATTTCCCAAATGAAGATATTGATTATATAATTCATGGAGCTACATCTGCAAGCGTTGAATTAAATAGTAATGATCCTTTAATGATGCTGGATACGATTATTAATGGAACAAGAAGAACTCTAGAATTAGCGAAAGATAAAAAGGTAAAATCGTTATTATATATTAGCTCCGGTGCTGTTTATGGGAAGTTTTATTCTGATATGTTAAAAGTATCGGAAGACTACAAATGTAGTCCTGATTGTACTGAACCTTTATCTGCCTATGGAGAAGGCAAACGCGTAGGCGAGCTTTTATGCTCAATTTATTTTAAACATTTTGGAGTACCGGCTAAAATTGCACGTTGCTTTGCCTTTGTAGGACCATATCTGCCGCTAGACAAACATTTTGCAGTTGGAAATTTTATTCTGAATGCTTTGAAAAATGAGAATATAATAGTTAAAGGAGATGGGATGCCATTGAGGTCGTATTTGTATCCTACCGATTTGGTGACATGGTTAATAAGAATATTGATAAGAGGGAAAAATAATTATCCATATAATGTTGGCTCATCTAAAGAAATCTCGATTGGTAGATTGGCAATGGAAATTTCTTTGATTACCTCTGGCATATTAGGGGTAAAAATCTTAATCAAATCCCCAAAAGTAAAATTAGCTGAAAGCTATGTGCCAATTGTAAAAAAGATTGAAACAGAACTAGGTGTTCAGCAAGAGGTAAATCTTCAAAGTGCACTTAAAAAAACAATTAATTTCCATTTAAAATTACTCCATAATTAAGTTTCTTAGAATGATAAAATTAAGTGATTACGTAGCAAATTTTTTAGCTGAGAACAATATCAAACATGTCTTCATGGTTACTGGAGGAGGTGCTATGCACCTCAATAACTCAATAGGTAAACATAAAGATATAGAAGTTATATTTTGTCACCATGAGCAAGCTTGTGCTATGGCAGCGGAAAGCTACGCTAGATTGACTGGCAAAATTGCTGCGGTCTGTGTTACTACTGGACCTGGAGGCATAAATGCGCTAAATGGAGTGTTTGGTGCATGGACTGATTCTATTCCAATGTTTGTTATTTCAGGACAAGTTAGATATGATACAACAGTTGCGAGCATGAATTTAAATTTAAGACAGCTAGGTGATCAAGAGTTTGCAAAGATAATTAATGTTGCTTCTACAATGACAAAATATGCAGTTTCTGTGACAAATCAAGATGAAATAAAATATCATTTAGAAAAAGGTTTCTATATTGCAAATAATGGGAGGAAAGGACCAATTTGGATTGATATACCAATGAATGTACAAGGGGCAATGATTAATGAAAAGAAATTAAAAGGATTTAGAAAGACTAAGAGTGAAAGTTATATTTCACCAAAACTAAATAATGAACTATTAGTTAAAATAATAGAGAAAATAAATAATTCTCAAAGACCGGTATTATTAGTAGGCAATGGGATTAGGTATTCAGGAACACAAAAGGAATTGTTGACATTTATTTCTAAAGTTAGAATTCCAGTTGTGACAGCATGGAATGCACACGATTTAATTGAAGATACAAATCCGTTCTATATAGGAAGACCAGGGACAGTAGGGGATCGAGCTGGGAATTTTGCTGTCCAAAATGCTGATTTATTAATAGTATTAGGTAGTAGATTAAACATTAGACAGATTGGGTATAATTATAAAACATTTGCCCGTGTAGCTTTGAAAATAATTGTTGATATAGATGAAGCTGAATTAAATAAACCAACCATAAAAGCTGATATACCTATCTGTGCTGACGTAAATGATTTTTTGATAGGAATGAATAATAATATTGGATCAAAGTTGAAGATAAAGAAAGAATGGTTAGAATGGTGTCTGGATAAAAGAAAAAGGTATCCAGTTGTATTGCCTGATTACTGGAAAAAGGAAGCTCCAATTAATCCATATTGTTTCGTCCAAAAGTTATTTGATATTTTAACAGAGGATCAAATTATTGTTTGTGGTGATGGCACTGCGTGTGTTACAACTTTTCAAGCAGCAATAATTAAGAAAGGACAAAGATTATATACTAATTCAGGTTGTGCTTCAATGGGTTATGATTTACCAGCTGCAATTGGTTCATGTATTGGCTCAAACAAAAAAAAGATAATTTGCATTACTGGTGATGGCAGCATTATGATGAATTTACAAGAACTAGGCACCATCTCCTATCTTAATTTACCTATAAAAATATTTCTACTTAATAATAATGGATATCATTCAATACGACAAACCCAAGTGAATTTTTTTGGTAAACCATTAATAGGAGTTGGACCTGAAAGTGGTTTAGGATTTCCAAAGTTTCAAAAAGTTTGTAAAGCTTTTGAAATACGGTACTTAAAATGTGAAATGCATAGTCACCTACCAGAGATGATACAAGAAAGCCTAAGAGATAATAAACCAACCTTATTAGAAATATTTCTTGATCTTAAACAACAATTTGCCCCAAAACAATCTTCTTTTAGAAAAAAGGATGGTCAATTGGTGTCGAGACCACTAGAAGATTTAGCTCCCTTTTTATCACGCGATGAACTACTACAAAATATGATAATTTCAACAATTTTTGAATAGGACTATTATGAGGGCGTTGGTTACCGGAGGTAGTAGAGGTATTGGTAAAGCTATTATAAAGAGATTTGAAAAAGAATCGATAGAGGTTTTTAATCCTACTAGAAAGGAATTGGACCTTAATAATTATGATTCTATAGAAGAATTTACTAGTAGATTTAATACGCAAATAGATATATTAATTAATAATGCTGGTATTAATGAAATTGATAAATTCGAAAATCTTACGGATGTTCAAATTGCATCTATATTAAATGTAAATCTCATTTCTATTATAAAATTGACAAGAAACCTTTTACCATTACTCCAACAGAGCAACTATCCAAGGATTGTGAACATTAGTTCTATTTGGGGTACTGTTTCCAAGGAGGGACGATCTATTTATTCTGTCAGCAAAGCTGGATTAAATGCCTTGACTCGTTCATTAGCAATTGAATTCGCCAGAATTCCAATACTTATTAATTCTGTTGCCCCAGGTTATGTTGACACAGAATTGACTAAAGCAAATAATACAAAAGAACAGTTACGACGAATAAAAAAGCTTATTCCTTTAGGACGACTAGCCGAACCGAACGAAATATCTGAGTTGGTTTATTTCCTATCTTCTCCCAAAAACACTTATATAACTGGGCAAGTAATATTTATAGATGGAGGTTATACATGTTTATAGAGGTTAACTCAAGAATAAAAAATTATAAAATTTATTTCCATACTGAAATAAATTTCATACACGATTTTGTAAAATTGCAAAACAGTATTGTTGTAATTGATAGAATAGTTTACAAATTATATTTCGAGGGAAAATACCCAATAAAGAGCAATGACAATTTTATATTATTCGAGTCTGATGAAAATCTTAAAAATTTGGATTCAGTATTACAGTTATATGATTTTGTTATTAACTATGCAGCAAAAAAAAATCTTACGATTGTCTCCATTGGTGGTGGTATTTTGCAAGATATAACGGGATTTTTTGCATCAACTATCTATCGAGGAATAAAATGGATATTTATTCCAACAACATTACTTGCTCAATCGGATAGTTGTATGGGAAGTAAAACATCTCTAAACTATAGTAACTATAAGAATTTAATAGGTACTTTTTATCCACCAGATGAAATACATATCTCAACTTGCTTCTTAAAAACATTAAAAGATCTAGATTTTTATAGTGGATTGGGTGAAGTTGTTAAATTACACATTATGGGTGGGATGGAGTACGAAGATAAAATAAGAAGTCAAATCAATGAGATTTTAAAACGAAATGATACTATTTTAATAGATTTTGTAATTAACTCATTAAAAATTAAATGGTCATATATCAAGGATGATGAATTTGATTCAGGACGCAGAAATTTATTAAACTTTGGGCACTGTTTTGGACATGCTTTGGAATCTTCTTCAAATTTTTTTATTCCACACGGGCAAGCCGTTTTGATAGGAATGATACTTGCGAATATTATTTCCCTCAGTAGAAATAAATTAAGCAGAGAAAGATTTAATGAATTACTCGACCTAATAAGTACTGCTTTGTTAGTTGATGTAAAAAAAGAATATTTAAATACAGATATTGTAATATCTGCTATGAAAAAAGATAAGAAACGGACAGGAAATTTACTAAGTGTGATATTGCTCGATGAAAGTAATATATTATCAAAGGTTGATGATGTCAGTGATGAAGAGGCAGAATATTCACTTAGTTCATTATCAAAATTTATTAAAGGTGTAAAATAATGGATCGTCGAATTTTTGAAAATCTCTTTGTCCTTGAAATGACAAATAATCATTTGGGTAGTTTAGAGCGAGGACTTGAAATCATCCGACAATTTTCTAGAATTGTCAGATTTAACAACGTAAAAGCAGCAATCAAATTGCAGTTTCGTGATGTTGATAATTTTGTACATAAAGATTTTCGGGATAGGACAGACATACGTTATATTAGACGAACTATTGATACAAAATTAACTGATGAGAAGTATAAAGTATTAGTTGATGCTATAAAAGCAGGGGGATGTATCCCGATGTCTACTCCATTTGATGAACGGTCAGTTGATTTATGCACTAGGTTGGATTTGCCGATTATTAAAGTTGCTAGTTCTGATTCGAATGATTGGATATTATTAGAAAAAATTGCAAAAGTTAAAAGACCAGTTATAGTTTCTGTAGCTGGATTAAGTATAAAAGATACAGATGACTTAGTTAACTTCTTTAATAGAAGATACATTCCACTAGCATTAAATCATTGTGTAGCTGCATATCCTACTAACGATTCTGAAATGGAATTAAACCAACTTGATTTTTTACAATCCAGGTATCCTAATAATATAATTGGTTTATCATCACATGACAGTAATGATAATGATGGCTACTTAGTAAGTATGTATATCGCCGTAGCTAAAGGCATTCGTTTTTTTGAAAGACATATTGACATAAATACAGACGGTAAATTAATATCACAATACTCTTTTTTACCAGAGCAAATTGACAAGTGGTTTAAGGCATTTAAGAGAGCTGATGTTATTTGTGGTAGTTATAGCCAAAGTAAAAAACCTCCTCTACAAAAAGAGGCACAATTTCTAGATAATTACATTCGAGGTGTGTATGCAAAGAGGGACCTCCCAGCTGAACACATATTAACTAATGAGAGTTACGGGAATGACATTTATCTTGCTATTCCGCTTCAAAAAGGTCAAATATCTTGTAGAGAGTTGATGAACGGTGAAAAAATATTAAGGGATCTTAAGAAAGACGAACCTATTAAAATTGATGATGTTGATAGTCCATATGCAGAAAATGATGAACTTAAAAAAATCATTTATAATCGTGGTTTGTAAATATAGTTTGATGTACCAAAAAAAAATTCATAAAATTATTGAAAAAGAGGTATATATAATAGAAAAGATTCTCAATAAGTTGGGAATAGACAGTGCGATACGCTACTTTTTAATAGGAAAAATGTTTTCTTTCATTTCTGTACCATTAACAATCTTTTTAATAACAACTTTTTTTACTCCTGACATACAAGGATATTATTATACAATAAATAGCTTGTTGTCACTATCAATTTTTTTTGAGTTGGGGTTAGGTGTTATTATAACTCAATTTGCTAGTCACGAATTTGCAAGTTTAAATTGGAATAATAATAAATTAGAAGGGAAAGAAAGCTCGTTAATGCGTTTAATTTCATTGACTAGGAAATCTCTCAAATGGTATTCAATTATATGTAGCTTGTTTATTTTAATTGGAATACCAGGGGGTGCATTTTTCTTAAATTCTAAACAAAGTAATAATGATTTGAATTTTGTTTTGCCGTGGATAATGACCGTTATTTTTTTTTCACTTGGTACAGCAATTATACCAATTACATCGATTTTGGAAGGTTGTGGAAATGTAGCGCAAGTACAGAAATTAAGAGTATTACAAGCTTTTGGGCGTAATATATTTTTGTGGGCAGCAATTTTAGTTGGATTAAAATTAATTGTTGTGTCAAT
>JBFLWK010000094.1 GCA_040757695.1 Elusimicrobiota bacterium | reverse complement strand
GCATTTCAAGCCTCCTATAGGTCAAATAATGGCGTGCGCCACCATTATTTTACTATAAAAGTGCTTGTTCTCCGACGATAAATTATATTTCAAAGAGCTTTTTAAGCAACCTTTTTTGACTACGCTATTTTTTTTAGCAGTGGAGATGATCGGACTGCTGAAAAAATCTAGGAGAACCCAGAAAAAAATATATAAAGTGATTTTATGTGAATTCAAGAAAACAAAAACAATAAAATGTGTGCTTAAAAAATTGAAATATGTGAAGAAAAAAATTGTCTTGTTAAGAAATAGAATTTTTGTAGAAATGGACTGGATTCTCAGGCGAAAAAATATTCTTGATTTGAGGTTGTGAGAAGAAATATGGAAGAAAAAAACAATGATGCAAAAGTTAAGAAGAGACGAAAGTTTCTGTTGGCACTTAGAAAAAGTATGCTGCCATATATATATACAGCTGGAGACCTAAAGATGCACTTAAGTATTTTAATAAATATGGCTTAATGCAGGAAGGACCTGCTAAAGGTAGTAAAATCGAAAAAAAGGTGAGGCACTTATGAAGCGGTATTTATGTACACAACTTGTTGCAAAAGGAGTGAAAGCTTTAAAAATGAAAGAGTACCGAGAGGCGCTCATGTTTTTTAACGAAGCTTCTATTTTTGCAAAAGGAAAATTGTCAAGTATTATAAATCTTTATCTTGGAGATATATATTGTGCAATTGGAAATTATAATCTGGCAATAAAATTTCTTATGGCAAGCACTAAAACATACAAATTCAAAAAGGCATTTATAAACCTTGCTTTTATTTATAATGAGATAGATAATTATAAAAAATCTGCTGAATATTTTCACAAAGCTACAGATATTAAATTGCCAAATGCACCGTTTAATTCTGACATGAACAGTTTACCTGTTGAACAAACACAACCAGCTTGGGAAATTTATACAGATACAGGAATTCGTTTTTTCAGTCGGGGAAAGTATGAATTAGCCGAAAAGTATTTGCTTGAAGCATTAAAATATAATTCGCAAGAATCTTCAATTTTTAACGCATTGGGTTGTGCCTGCGATCTGCAAGGGGAATATAACAGAGCGCAAGAATATTATTTAAATGGTTTGAGCTTATGTCCTGATGACGATGTCATACTTGCAAATCTTGGTGTGTCTTATTATTTACAGGGGAAACTCAGAGAAGCAGAAGAAAATCTTCTGAAGTCAATTTCTATAAACCCGGCTGGAAGTATGTACTACTGGTTATACTTAGTTTATAAGGAAATGGCGGAAGAGAAAAAAGCAGAAAAGATTTATTGCAAGGGAGTTAAGATATTTAGGAAAAGTATTAAATTGAAACAACATCCTCCTTTATTCTCAGAACTCGCTAAACTTTATGCCGAGAAAGGTGAGAATCTTGATGAAGCAGAAGCGCTTGCTATCCGTGCTGTAAATGTTTATGGGGGTTATTTTAATTATTTTTGTCTCGGAAAAGTTTATTTGGCACAAGGTAGAATAAAAGATGCGGCCGTGGTTCTGAAAGCATCATTACTGGATAATCCGAATTATCCGCTTACATCTTTAGTTCTCGGGAAAATTTACAAATATCATCTAAAAAATTTTGCAGAAGCAGAAAAATATTTTAGTAAAGTATTAGAAATAAACAAAAATAACAGATTTGCTCTGGCCGAACTTTATAAAAACAATGAACAGTAAAAAATACAAAATCAAGAAGCTGATTCAAGAAATAAAGGACAGGTTATCAAATCTCTATTTCGGTTCTAGTGAGATAGTTGATATTTTTCTAGCCGGAATATTAAGCGGATCTAATATTTTGTTATGGAGCAGCTGGGGGAAAGGAAAGAGCTGGCTAGCAGAAGCAACAGCAAAACTTTTAGGATGTAGTTTTTCAAGGATCCAAGGATCTGCGGGACTTGTTGAGTCAAAATTTTTAGCAAGATATAATTTACCAAAACTTCTACAGGGTGAAGAAATTATTCACTGGCACAATTTTGTAGAAGCAAAAATTAAACTATTTGATGAAATTAATAGAGTTCCGGCAACAGTGCTTAATTCATTGTTTAGTATGCTGGCCGAGAAGATGGTAATTTATGGTAACGAAAGAAAATCACTTAATGCGTTTGTTTTCATTGCAACTCTAAATCCCGCTGACGAAGGAACAATAAAATCAATTCCAATGCCTTTTCTTGACCGTTTTGATATTTGTCTTCCAATGTCTACACTTAATGTCATTGACAAAACAAAACTTCTTAATATTGATAAAAATTGTATTTATCCTGTTTTGAAAGAAGATGTAATAGAAGATATCTGGCAAGAAACAGCTACCATAAAAATTACAGAACGTATAAAGTTTGTCACAGCAAATATGATTAGGACCCTACAGATTTGTGTACAAAAAAATGATAAAGAATTTTTGCTTGATTTTCCAGCGGTTTGTGATACTTGTAGGTTCAAGGAATCAATCTGTTCAAAACTGTTGCCGAACAACCCTGTTTCTGAGCGTGCGTATTTAAGCACACTAAAAGTTGCACAAGGGCTTGTTATTTTGCAAAATCAGAAAGAAATAAATCTTGAACATATTTTTATAGTGTTACCATATGTTTTAATTCACAGAGTCAAATTTCTCCATGAATATGAAAAACAACATATAGATAAAATTTCTGCAATAAGAAATCTTGTTGATTATTTAAGAAAGAAAGAGTTTGAACGAGAAAGGGCATATAAAATAATTGCAGAAATAAAATCTGCGAATATACAGCTACTTGATTTACTTCACGGATGGGCACAAAATGACCTGGTTTTGTTGGAACATTATAATAATCTTAAGAAAGAATTTGCATCAAAAAGTCAAGAAGAAAACATTCAAAAATTCAGTTTAGCACAATTGGAAGAATCTTTAAGAAAAATATAAAAAATGAAAAACAAAATTACAGAAGATATTGTCATTAAAATTCTTGATGAGGTACGTGAGGAGTATAACTTTCCTCCGGTCAGTGTTGAATATCATGACAATGCGTACGCTCCTTTTTATATAAAGAATATGAGAATTTACATATGTCTTAAAGCAATAAAATCAACTGAAATGTTAAAGATGGTTTTTCGCCACGAAATAGGACACAGTCAGTTTGCACCTGTAAGTATTGACAATACGAAGAAACATATTAAAATCCTTGAACAAACCACTGGTATTTCCGACTTAGAAATTATTATTCTATTATTGAATGTGATATATGATATCATTGTTGAATTTGAGTTGGTTAAAATTAGAAGTAATCACATAGAGGAGTCGTTGAAACCAGTAATGAACAAGTTTAAGAAAATTAAGGATTTAAATTTTGGGATGAATATTTTAGGTGCATTTTATAATAACTTTTTGCCTCAAGATATGCAAATAGAAGTGGAAAAGGAGTATAAAGAAATATCAACAAATATAGTCAATATCCTTGATTCAAACTCTACACTTGATGAAAAAGTGAAATCAATGGCAGAAGTATTGATATTTGAAGCGAGAAGACAGGCGGATTGGTTAAATCAATTGAGACGCTTTTTTGCTCAAGTTGCAGAATTGTTATTAAGAAATCTTAGGCATATTTCTGATGAAAATCAACCACCTGTACATATAAAAACACCTACCTTAACTCATCGTAAGAGGCGATACAAATATAGATCTCCATGTTATTACCCATTATTATTTAATTTTAACCGCCTGGCAGAATCGTTTGAATATTATCTTTCAAAAGCAAGCAGGAATGTAGAAATTAAGTTTCCAGATATAGAACGATTTCAGAAATTACCTGAGTTAAATTTGTGGAATACACACGAACCCATAGAATTACTTGAATTAGATGAATCAGTATCGCAAGAAGGAATTCTGTTACCGGAAATAACAACATATAAATTCAGGCAGGATATAATAGACAATGAATCTCTACTACAACGCATTGTTATTTCCGCGGATACATCAGGAAGTATGAATAAGGAATTAACAATCACAACAATATTTTCTCTTATTGAAACAGCAAGAAAATATGCAAGTGAAGTTGCAGTAATACTATTTGCAAATAGTGAATATTTTTCAAATGAATTTACGAGAAATTATGATGGTCTTATGAAACAAATTTACAAAAATTATGGTGCAGGCGGAGCGGATAATAAAACTACTGGTACAAATATCATTAAAAAATTACTTTTCTGCACAGAAAACAATCTGATTGTATTCATCTCCGATTGGCAACTATTTTCTTTCACTAAATGCGCAGAAAATGATTTGAGATTTCTTTCACAAAACAATAAAATTTTTACAATAATACCAGATAACAACAACGATGCCAAGCACTATAAGCCTTATGAACTAAGATATGCAACTATTAGAGATCAATCCGAATTATCAAATTTCACAATTGATTTCACTGATCCAATTCGTCGGACACTTTAGAAGAAACAATGGAAAAGCAAAATACAAGCAGATACAGATTTATGCGGTTGACCAAAATAGCCCGGAGAGATGGCTGTGAAGTTATTCGTGGTGTAATATATGCTCGGTGCTATATTTGTCACAAAAAAGATAAACTTGAAAGATTTACAATAGATCATGCGATTGCAAAATGCAACGGTGGAACAAATAAACTTAGTAACCTGCGAATTTGTTGCAAGTCCTGTAACCGGTACAAAGCAGAACTTGAAATGCCAAAACCAATACCTATACCTTTTTACAGAAGATTATACAGAATGATTCGTAAATTTATCCGTAGAAAAATCTGGATTTTGAAAAACATAAAACTTATGAAAGGCAAATATGTTTATGATTGAGTTTGCCATAGAAGTTTATGGGGCCAGAACCAGTGAATTTGAACATGAAAAAAATACTTGACTTCTTTAAATTAAAGTGATATAATAAAATAGAAGAACAGTGATGGATGAAGGAGAACCAAATGGATAAAACAGTTTTTGAAAGTTATATAAAGGAAATCATTGAAATTACTAAAGAATATGGTGCAGAAAAAGTTATACTGTTTGGTTCTTGTATTGAAGATATTGAATCTGCGCGTGATATTGATGTAGCAGTAACAGGAGTTAAACCTGAAATTTTTTTTGAGATGTATGGTAAGATTTTAGCTGATGAAATAGATTTGATCCCCTTAGAATACACAAGAGAACATTTTGCAAAACGCGTGTTAGAAAAAGGAAAAGTGATATATGCAAGACAAATATAAACAACTTTTGGCTGATGTAGAGGATGAAATAGGGTCAATTGAGTGTGTATTAAAAGATCTCTCTTCTCTCAGAAACAATTTAGACCCTGTAAAGATAGATAATGCTCAAAAAGCAGCAATTGGAACATTCCTGATGAACTTTTATACAGGGGTAGAAAATATTATTAAACGGATAAGCAAAGAATATTATCAGACCATGCCAAAAGGAGAAAGTTGGCATAAAGAACTTCTTGATTTATCATACAATCCACCGCAAGGGAAAATGTCTATTTTTAATCCGGAAATTGCAAATAAACTAAATCCTTATAGAAGATTCAGACATTTGTTTATAAGTGGTTATGGATTCAAATTAGAGTTTGAATTGATGGTTTCACTAATAGACAATGTTGGTTCTGTTTGGATTGATATAAAAAAAGCAATTACTGATTTTTTTGAAAAGTTGTAGACAGTTTTTTGAAAATTTAGTTCTAAGCCTTTCCTGCAAAGGCAATAAGAATGCCTTCGTGCGTGGTACTGCAGGTGATGGCTCGGCAAAATTGCCGGGTTCCATCGCTCAAATTCGGTACCACGCATTTGAGAGGATGTTCAGCCCGGCTTTTTTATTTTCTGTTGGGCAAACGGAGGTCCAAGATGTGGTGTTTAATTTTGTTGTTTTTATTTACACAAACTTGTGTTTCAGAAGAAATTGAACCGGTTGTAACTTTATACTCACCAGAACATTCAGTTGCAAAATTTTCAAGCGATATGAAATATCTTGCAATTGGAACTTTTGATGGCAAAGTTGAGATATATAGTTGTAAAGACTGGAGAAAAGTTACAGAATTGATTACAAGATACTCTGTGTCTTCAATAGATTTTTCTTCCGATGGTAGATTCGTGGTTGCAAGTTGTGCCGATAAAGTTGATATATGGGATATGGTTTCTTTTGAAAAAATCATAAGATTAGAAAGAGAAAACTCTGCATGGCAATATATAGAGTTTTCACCTAAATGTGATAAGGTATCAGCATTTGGGCTTAGATTTGAAACTGAAAAAAAGTACACATTAGAACAAAAAGCCGATCTCGCCAATGTTCTTGCTTGGACATTTGGAGGTGCTTATATAACTGCACGAACAGGTGGTGCAATAAGATATTCTGGAGTTCCTGTAGATTCATCAGTAAGAGTAGAAGAAATTACAAAATCTAAAGGTACTATGGCAACATGGAACACTAAAACTTGGTACTTAATTGATAGTGCAGAAGATGAAAGTATTTCTCATACAAATATTCTCAGAAGGGAAGGTAAAATTTTGGTCCAGCAGGACCGTATCTATGACCAAGTTGAACAAAAGACAGTTTTTGAACTTGATAAAAATCTTGCGGTTAGATATTTGACTTTTTGCCTCAACACTAAATTAAAAGCATACTTTATTGAAGGGAAGGAGGAAAAACCAAGAATAATTACAAAAACCCCTGCAAAGTTTGAACTCGGGCGGATAGAAAAAAAGAGTTTGTTCCCTGTAAAAATTCTTAAATTCTCTCCTAACGGAAGAATCCTTTGTTCTGACGACAAAAATAACCGCTTACATCTCTGGGATACATTTAGTCAAAAGGAAATCATTCCACTAAAGCTGCACAGAAATCAAATTGTGCTATTAGAATTTTCACCTGACGATAATTATCTTCTTTCAGGCGATGGACAAAATATTTATGTCTGGAATATTGCAGAAATTGAGAATTTATTCGGAGGTAGAAAATGACCACACAACGTTTTTTGGTTTTATTGTTAGTATTTTCTATGTCGCTATTTTGCTTACGAGGATTATCTTTTGGCGAAGAGATACAGGATGAAATACATCAAGATGAAGTGTATATAGTCTATGATACTTTCCATGAAGTTATCCGACCCGCGTTTGTAGAAGAAAGCGAATGGGAGAACATTATTGCTTCGCTAGTACCAATTTTTGGTCAAGTATTACAATTTAAGTTAGGCTTTTCCGGAGAGGGGACTCTTCTATCAACAAATGTAAACAGTTTTGGTAATTATCTTGACTTTGGGACCGCACAAGTACCAATAGAGCGCCAGAGCGTTATTCTTGACTTTACAACTGTGAGTTTTTTTGATAATATCGGATATCATAAGGTATTGGATTCGTCACATTACAAAGAAAATAAGGACTGGGGGGTTTCACTATACAATTTTCAGTTGCGAATTTTTCCTTATCCTTCTTATAAAAAACCAATTGCCCCTTATTGCTTTATTAAGATATATCCTGATATAGTAGTAAAACCTCCTCATACTTTCTGGTTTTCTTTTTTTTGATGCTGGAATTGGATTGCTTCTGGAACATCCTAAGACTCGTCCTGAAAAACGGCTATAAACACTGTTTTTTTGATACGGCTCGTCGGAACCACTATAAAATATATTTGCAAATTCATTCAAATCAAAGGTTTGACCTTTGAAATTGCTCTTTGAATTTTGAAAAACAA
>JBFLWK010000093.1 GCA_040757695.1 Elusimicrobiota bacterium | reverse complement strand
TAAAATTATTCCGATAAAGGCACACGCACTTGAAAGACAGTGCCTTCCTGAAAAAATATCAGGAAGCCACCGTGAGGTGGGGACGCAAAACTGCGGGACTTTTAATTATGTAGCCCCCGAATTTATTCGGGGGTGAGCGTAGCGAAAGTAAGCCAAGTTGCCGAAAGATAAAAGTCAGCCGGGTTACCGAAGATAATTTGTGTCTGTAAATTGGACACAGTTAATTTAGGTAACTCGGTTTTTTATTTTTAGAAATATTGTCAAAAATGGAGGATTGAAATGATTAAAAAAAGATTTTTGAACAAACCTAAAAATTGGAGAAAAAGTTATTGTTTATCTGGACTGATATGTGCTTTGCTATTAAGTCCAGTATTATTGTCTGCTGAAGTTCCATACAAGATAAATGTACAAGGACGGCTAACAGATAAAAATGGAGTAAACATTGATGGCAAGTATACTGTAACATTCAGTATATGGGATGCGGCTGTAAATGGTAATCAAAAATGGGAAGAGACCCAGCAGTATGGTAATAGTAAAGAACGGCATATTCCAAGTATTTCTTGGTGAAGGAACTGCTATTCCATCGGATGTATTTACTGGTGGTGAAATGTATTTACAGATACAGGTAGGAACAGAGCAACCGCTGATGCCAAGACAGAAGATGGCTTCTGTTGGCTATGCATTCAAGTCAGAAACAGCAGAGAAATCAACTGGCGATTTTAATGTTGGCAATGATTTGAAAGTCACTGGCAAAGTCGGTATTGGGGCAGAGAGTCATGCTACAAAGTTACATGTAAAGACAGATGCTGATATTGCTGCATTATTTGAGAATGGTGATAATCCGATTGTTTTATTAAAAGACGCCGATGCTGACATTGTAAAATATGATGGGCTTCGTCTAAACGGCAATCTGCTGGGACTCTGGAAAATGGTTGGAATGGATGATGGTAAGGCGTTATTTAACGATATTATGTCTATCAATGCAAATACAGGCAATGTAGGTATCGGCCAAATCCCAGATTCAGATGCCAAACTAGATGTATCTGGGAATGTGAAGATGAGTAGCAATATTAGTATAAATTATGCAACAAACTAAAACAGAAATAGAAGAATTAAGAGAGAAATATTTGGAACATTTAAGAATAAATAATTATTCTGCTGACACGATAGAGCATACTGGTTATGTAATAAAACATTTTGAGAAATTTCTGACGAGTAAAGGGATAAACAAAATTGCTGATGTAGGTCAAGAGATGATTACCGAGTATAACACGATGTTAAGGAAATTCCGTCAACCCAAAAACAATAAACCATATACCGAGCAAAGTATCGCAGCGAAATTACAGCCAATAAAATACTTCTTTGAGTGGTTGACGAAGAATTTAGTAATTTTGCATAACCCAGCGAAAGATATGGAAATACCGACGATAAAAAAAGGACTACCGAGAACGATTCTCTCTACGGAAGAAGTGGAAAAGTTTTTGAGTATCCCGCGGACAGACACAGTAATTGGCTACCGAGATAGAACAATCCTTGAATTATTTTATGCGACAGGAATGAGGAACACAGAATTAAGAAAACTGAAAATAAATAACTTGGATTTAGAGAAAAAAATTTGTATAATTAAGGACGGCAAGGGAGGAAAAGAGAGAATGCTCCCGCTTACCAAAGTAGCCACCGAGTATCTGAAAGAATATCTGCGAGTAATCCGACCACGACTCCTAAAAAATGGAAACAGCAACAATACTGTGTTTCTTACATTATCAGGGACACCATTTTGGATGCAAGGTATGTGCGATTTATTTAGAAAGTATGCGAGAGTAAGTGGGATATCAAAACCGATAACAGCACATACAATAAGACATTCAATAGCAACACATTTATTGGAAAACGGAATGGACATTCGGTATATCCAGGAATTTTTGGGACACGGTAGTTTACAGACGACACAACTTTACTCAAAGGTGACATTAAAAGGGTTAAGGAAATTTTACAATAAGCATCATCCGAAGGAAAAAAGACAGAGGTTATTGGTATGACTTTTTATAATAAGGATAAAACATTGAAAATTTCAAGTCTGGCACGGTATGCGGCACGGTATGCACTGGCACGGTATGCAGAAGTTTGAAAGGAGGATAAGATAATATGTGGAAAAAGAAATTAATATCAATAGTATTCGGAATATGTTTATTTGTTTTTCAATCACCGAATATATTTACTCAACCCCCAAACGAAAAAGAAACTAAAAATAAAGTGAAGCAATATTGTCAAGAGTTAGAAAAAATATGCAAACAAGAAAAAGATTTAAATTTAGCAAGACAAAAAACTATTGAACAAATGAAAGGATTAGCGAATGTTAGTAAGCAATCAGTTCCCTATCTTATTACTGAGTTTAAGAATAAAACTAAAGATCCAAAATATCGTTATTTGGTTTTTACACAACTTGCTTATACAAAAGATGAAAAAGTGATACAACCTGCCATTGAATCGCTTACAGATAAGAATGACGAAATTCGTGGATATTCTGCAGTATTTTTAGGGGAGATGAAAAGCAAAAATGCTGTTAATCCGCTAATAAACACTCTTAATGATGAGAATAGGCAAATAAGAGTTGCTGTTTGTTCTGCATTAGGTAAGATAGGAGACCCCAAAGCAATACAACCAATCTTGAAAAGATTCAAAAAAGAAAAAGATTTTGTTGCAAGAACTGATTTTATATCTTATTCATTTGGAAAATTTAAAGATGAATCAATATATTCTCAATTAATAGAGTCGTTGAAAAATGATACTCATCCAGATGTTAGAGCAGCAGCCGCAAGAATATTAGGTGAATATGGAGATAAAAAGACAATTGAAAGTTTATCTGATGCCTTATTAAATGATAAACATCCTCTTGTAAGATTTTATTCTGCAATTGCATTAGGAAATATTGGAGGAAAAGAAACAATAAAAATTCTTAATGGAGCAGATAAAACTGAAAAAGATAATCTTGTAAAAACAGGGATTAAAAAAGCGATAAAAAATATTGGGGTAAAATAAACATGAAATACTTTATAATTGTTATTTGTGTTTTTTCTTTAATTTTTCCAGTGTTAATGGAATTACATACATTTTTTTATCATTCCGAAGCCGTAGAATTAGGATTGCTTTGGTTATCTATTGGACATCATTTTGTATTGTTACCACTTTTTATACTAATAGTAATTTTATCTCTGTTCAATAAAAAAATTAGAATATTAGAAAAGAAAATATCTTATCTTCCGTTGGTTACTTGGCTATTGATGACTGGTTGCTTCCTTTTATACTTTCTTATGGGAAGAGCAAAAGTTAATACTACTATATTTCGGCAGAAGAATATTATTTTAGGTATGGTTCTTATATTTTCTATTTTTTATGTAATTAAATCAGTTTATAAAAGAGAGGAAACTAAAAATGAAAACACTAAAAATCGCTAAATGCTTATTAACGATTATACTTGTATTAACACTATTTATTAAAATTTTACATGCATTTCCATTTGAAAAAGGTGATTTAATTTTCCGGGAAAAAGATTATCCCATTCCTGAAATACCAGAATGGTTTAGTCATACAGGGATATATTATAAATATGTTGGCAGTGGTGACCCATTAGATAAAACTAATCATTTGGTAGTTGAATCTATTAAAAGTGATGATGAACATAATCATGGGCGTGATGGTGTAGTTATGCATACTTTTGATTACTTCTATAATAAGACAACTTTTCTTGACGGAAAAAGCCGTAATCCTAGTTATATTTCCAGAAATATTATTATTCAAACAGCCCTTAGTAAAATCGGTTGCCATTGGGATTTGATTGAGTATAAAGGTCCCAACCAATTTCGTTGTGATGGATTAGGAGAATTCTGTTATGAATCTGTTGGTATAGATATAGTCCCAGAAGGATTTTATTTAGATTTATGGCCAGACAAACAGCGTTCTAGTATGGCTAATTCAATTGGCATTTCTCCAACTGTAACTATTACAGATTCCAATGGGAAAGTTTTACAAAATGGAGATGTGACTAATCAAACTTCTGTATCCATCTATGCCACCGACGGCAATAATGGTTCAGGATTATCACTTCTTCAATATTGGCGAACACCAACAGGAACAATTGAGCCGATTTATAAAATAACAGATAATTATGACCTTGACCATACTTATAGTTTAACAAATCTTGCCGACGGTCAATGGAATATTGAAGTTTACGACCAAGCAGGCAATGTCGCTTTGCATATACTTGCATTTGACTTTTATTATTTTTCTGACGACACACGAAATTTGAGATTTGCAAAAACATATTACTCAAAACAAAGGATTTCAGATTATGTATAATTTCAATTTTAAGACGATAATCAATATTTTCAAAATTCATATTCCGACGATGAGGAATGAGATTATGACAACTTTCAACAAAACAATCATCAATATATTCAATTGTCATACTCATCACCTCCATTTACGCTCACTCACCACCAGTCGCTCCGCCAATTTCATCGGCGGGTCTTTGTGGTGGTATGTTCGCTTCGGCTTCGCTATCGCTTCGCCGTATGGCTCGTCTATGACGAGCAAAAGTAATAAAGGAATTGGTCAAGGTCTTTCCCCCGTTTTCAAAATTATTTTCACTGACTTTATTAAAAGATTTTTCACAATTATTTTTTACAGATTTTTCGCAAAAGTTCATATAATTAACCTCTGTCTTTTTTCCTTCGGATGATGCTTATTGTAAAATTTCCTTAACCCTTTTAATGTCACCTTGCTATACAACTGCGTCGTCTGTAATGAACCGTGTCCAAGAAATTCCTGTATATACCTTATGTCCATTCCATTCTCTAATAGATGTGTCGCTATTGAGTGTCTTATTGTGTGGGCGGATATTGGTTTTGATATTCCACTAACTCTTGCATATTTCCTGAATAAATCACACATCCCCTGCATCCAAAATGGTGTCCCGGATAAAGTGAGAAAAACAGTGTCGTTGCTGTTTCCATTTTTTAGTAGTCGTGGTCGGATTATTCTAATATATTCTTTCAGATACTCGGTGGCTACTTTGGTAAGAGGGAGCATTCTCTCTTTTCCTCCCTTCCCGTCCTTAATTATACAAATTTTTTTCTCTAAATCCAAGTTATTTATTTTCAATTTCCTTAATTCTGTGTTCCTCATTCCCGTTGAGTAAAATAACTCAAATATCGTCCTATCACGGTAACCAATTACTGTGTCTGTCCGCGGGATACTCAAAAACTTTTCTATTTCTTCCTGTGAGAGAATTGTTCTCGGTAATCCCTTCTTAATTGTCGGTATTTCCATATCTTTTGCTGGGTTGTAAAGTATTGTTAAATTCTTCGTCAACCATTCAAAGAAATATTTGACGGGTTGTAATTTCGCAGCGATACTTTGTTCACTATACGGCTTATTGTTTTTTGGTTGCCGGTAATTTCTGACTTCCTGATTATAGTCAGTGATCACCTCCTGTGTCACATCAGCCACCTGGTTTATGCCTTGCTTCTCTAAAAACTTCTCAAAATCCCTTAAAGCATAATCGCAATGTCTGATTGTTTCTGGGGAATAATTGTTATTCCTTAAACTTTCTAAATATTTATCTTTTAACTCGGCTATTTCTGTTTTATGCGTTTCCATAAATATATTGATTACCTATGGGGATTTTTATCTTTTCACCAAATTTCCTTATTTCTATATTTCTATCTTTCTCTCTCGGGTGATATTTCCTTAACAATTCCCGCAGTTTCTCTTTTTCTACTCTGGTATAAACCTGTGTCGTTTGGATTGTCTCATGCCCCAAAAATGCTTGAACATACCGAATATCCATCCCGCTTTCCAGTAAATGAGTGGCTACACTGTGACGGAAAGAGTGACAGGGCTGAACTGATTTGGTTATCCCGGCTTTCTTGATATAGGTTTTTAATATCAGCATCAGTCCAGCATTGGTCAAGGCACCTCCATAAACCGTCAAAAATAATATCCCTTCGCCGGTCTTTGACCTTTGTTCCCAGTTATTGCCTGACTCTCTTGGACATTTTGCCAACTCTGGTCTTATTTTCCTTAAATATCTATTAAGAAACCTGCAAGTCGGTGTGTTAAGTAAAACATACCTGCTTTTTCCACCTTTTCCTTTATTTACTCTCAAAACTTTTTTATCTAAATCAACATCACTCACTTTTAATTTTATTAACTCACCTGCTCTTATCCCGGTTGAGTAAAGGACTTCAAGAATTGTCCTATCACGATAACCCAGTGTTGTTCTTATCTGTGGTTGTTTCATTATTCTGTTTATCTCCTGAATTGTCAGGATTCCTCTCGGTAGAGGTCTTTTATCCTTCGGCATTCGCCAGTTTTCTGCTATATCACGGTAAATTATTCCTTTCTTTAAGAGATAACGGAAAAAATTCCTCACTGACATTAAACGAGTTAGTATCGTTGAAGCAGTCAGATTATTTTCCTTCTTTGTTTTGTATCTTGTTAAATATTCTTTGTATCCCTCTAATATTTCAAGATTTACTTTTTTTATTTCTGTTATCCCATTTGCTTTTAAGAAATTCAAAAATATCCTGACCATCTGTTCTGTCTGACGAACAGTAAAAGCACTAAATCCCTTTAATTGCAAGTGCTGTAAATAATATTCTTTTAATTGGTCTAAATTAAAATCATCAGACACTGTGATATACCCCTTCTTTTATACATTTTTCAGTTTTTACCCTACTTTCAGACTTTATACTTGTTCCATCGTCGGTATTTTCGTTTTTTTCATCATCTTTCTCTTGCCAGACCATACCAGACCTATCAGACTTTTGAGCAAGTTTATCAGGGTCTGTCAGTCCAAAAAGGTATTTTTTGCCACCGTTTCCCTCATACTGCAACTCATACCGATACATTCGCCCTCGGTCTCCTTTGCTCACAAGTAAATATTGTAAGTCCTCTAATTGCTTGATGTGTGCTTTTATCTGACTATCACTCCAACCAGTATATTCTCTGACATCTCGGCGGTTAAATCTAAAATCCTTTTGACTAATTTCTTGCTCTTTGCATTTTTCATCTACCATTTGTTTTATCATTTTCAAAAGTTCCCTTGATGGTAGGGAAAGTTCATTTACACTTGTCCCTAAAATCTCTGTCATCAGTTTATTTGCCTCTCTTATGTCTTCTTTCTCTACCTCAATGTATTCAATCTCTTTTCCGTTGTGGTTAAAAACTTTCTTCTCTCTCTGATATTGTCTCAAAAAAGCGATTGTCTCTATCAACGATAAATATTTCTCATATTCCCGTCGGGATTCAAGCCATTCATTGGGAAAACTTAATTGCTCGGCAAAAAAATTTATCACTACTAATTTTTTTAACAACCTCTGGCTATTCTTATGCAACATTTTTATCTCTCTTGTCTCAAATCCATTTTTTACACCTTCCAGTGTTTTTTGTTTCTGCTGTGCCTGATGTATTTTGTTTGTCTGTTCCTTGCTCTCATCTAAAGATAATGTAAAACATCTTGTTGCATTTTCATAACTTATCGCTGGTTGTGTGGTAGAAAATAATAACGCTATTGGTCCCTCAACTTCGTAGTCAGTGGTTGTCATTTTACCTGTTATTGTGTCTTTCACCGGTGAAACAAGTTTAAGTTTTTTAGACGAGATAAGTTCTCGTATAGGATAATTACTCCCGAATAACCCCTCTTCTTCACCTGCAATTAAAAGTTTAT
>JBFLWK010000092.1 GCA_040757695.1 Elusimicrobiota bacterium | reverse complement strand
AAGAAAGTTGAAGATTGATAACTGTGAAAGTTTTAAGGAGGAAAACAAAAAATGGAAAGAAATGCAAGAAGGGCAAAAAGATGGAAAAGAGTAAGGGCAAAGTCATTTTGGGATAAGTTAGAAGAGAGTATAAAACCGTCTAAGATGAGACAAATTAGTAAACATAAGATACAAGGTTTAATTGAAGAAAGAGAAGAAAAAGTTAAGCCTATAGTAGAGAAAAGGTTTCCTGGATGGCAAGAGGAACTTGAAAAGAAGGTTTATTATGGAACTCAGAAAATCTCGCCTAAAGCAACAAGGGAACAAATAGAAAGCTTTAGAGAACAAAAGAAAGCTTTAGAGTCTATGTTAGGAAGAAGAAGAGCAATAGAAAAAACAAGTAAACCAAAAGATAAGCCAGCCAGAACTTTTAGTCCTTCAGAAAGACTAATACAAGCACATAAATCGGAATTACTGAGAAAAAGTGAATTGAGTAAATTTGAAAAACTACAAAAAGGCATCGAAGAAAGAAAAGCAGAGGAATTGAGAGCTTTTGAGCAAGCAAAGGAAAAGGAAGCAGAAGAGATCAGAATAAGACGCATGCCTATAGAAGAGAGAATTGAATATCTTAAATCCAAGACAAAAAAGGAGTTATAGAAAATGACTTTTCTAAAAGATTTCCCAGCCAACAAGCAAATCTTTATCGACAGTTTAGTTAGAAATGTGTATTACAGGATAGGTAATTTACCCAGTGAAATTAAAGATAAAGTAAAAAATGCATTTGATACTCTTGACTTTAGGGGTAAAGTAATAAGTATAGTAGAAAGATTTGCAAGAAAAATGAATAATAAAGATGCTATAATGAGTGATAGCATTATTAATGAAGCAGTTGTACCTATAATTTTTTCGTTAAGACAAGTGCCAACAAGATATCATCTACTTATTAGAGATGTTTGTGCTCACGCAGTAGATAAAACATTTGGAGATATAAACAATCCACCTTCTGTTGCTAAGCCTATTGAGCCTTTGGTAACAGTAGCACCAGTAACTAAATATAAACCAGTAGCTAAACCAAGCTTGCCCTATAAACCAGCAGCTAAACCAGTAGTAGAGGCTATAACAACACCAAAGCCGACAGAAGTACCAGAAGCACCAGCAATCAATACGAAAACCCTTCTTATTTCAGGAGGGGTAATTGCTGCACTGCTTATAGCCACACAAATGGGCAAAAAAAAGGAGGCATAAACAATGTTTCAAACAAGTTTCAGGAATTTACCAACTATTGGAGATGCAGAGATAGGCTTTGGCAAGGGCAAAGGAATTTGGACTTTCAATAATTTGAGAGCACTTAATTTAGCATCTGCTGCAGCACCCGTTGCAATTAAAGAATTCGCAGCAAGAAGAGCATACTATGAAAAATACAATGAATACTTTGCATTGTATGGAAAAGGGGGAGGAGACCAATCTTGGAGAAACAGGAGTGATCTCCTAAAGCTTCAAACAGAGATGGAAAAGCAAGGAAAACTTTTTGATTCAGCTATTGCTGCATACAATGCAGAGATAGAAAAAGACATAATGAGAAAGATGACCCAAGCAGAGATAACCAGCCTTATAAGAAGTATAACTCAAGAAGAGAAAGACAGACTTACAGAAAGAGACAGACTTATGAAAAGTATGCCTTACTCAAGGAGAAACATAGAGAGAGACATAAGGAGGAGAAAGGAGGAAAATATTATCTTTCTCACACGAAGAATTTTTCGTGATTTAGCACTTGCTGCAAATGAATATAAAGCAGCAGAAAGAGCATACATTGCTGAACTGGGGAAAGGCACTCAGAAAAGAGATGGTACTCGCTCAAGGTTGAGAGCAGAGGAAGAAAGGCGAAAAAAACTTTTTGATTCAGCACTTGCAGCATACCGTGCATATATAGAAAAGCAATTTAAGAGTAGCATTAGTAGTATTGCAAAGTTGAGAGCAGAGAAAGAAAGGCGAGAAAAACTTCTTGCTTTAGCACCGACAGCTAAGCCTATAGTTAAACTTGCTGCTGCTAAGCCTACTGAGCCTTTGGTAACAGGAGCACCAGTAGTAGAGGCTATAACAACATCAGAGCCAACAGCTAAGCCTTTCAATATGAAAACTTTGCTTATACCAGGAGGGATTGCTGCTGCACTGCTTATAGCCACACAAATGGGCAAAAAGGAAGAAAAACCTACAAAGGAAAAATAGAAAATGATTCTTTTGAAAGACTTTCCAAATAACAAGCAAATCTTTATCGATAGTTTAGTTAGAAATGTGTATGACAAGATAGATACTTTACCTAATGAAATTAAAGGTGAAGTAAAAAATACACTTGATACTCTTGACCTTAGGGGTAAAGTAGTAAATACAGTAGATAAATTAGCAAGGGAAAATCAAAGAGATCAATACACTATAACTCGTACCCTTATCAATGAAGTATTGGTGCATATATATAAAGAAGTAGCGAAGTTAAAATTACCATTAAAACAATATTCATTAGTTAGAGATGTCTGTTATCAAGCATTAATATGTAAAATATTTGAAGAGACAAATAACATAGATAGAGACAAATTAGACTTAATATTAGACGGCACTATAGGAGAGATAATTCTACGCTTAAGAGAAATAATAAGTGATCACAGTATAAGGCATACAGTAGAAAGAACTCTGGCAGAAAGCAGAGAGAACTATCATTTGTTTTTTTTAAAACAAAGAGCAAAAAGAATACTTAAACAGTAATTGGCTTTTTGAAAATTCGATAAATATTTGAAACTTTTTGTTCACCTAATGAACAGATAAAATAGCCTTTATACCATCTAAATCTTGGCAAAATCTTTCTGAGTAACCGAGAACTTACTCCCTTGAAAGAATTTATAATTCTCACAAGAGACTTATTTAAGTCTGTCTGAGAAAAGATGATATGAAAAAACCCATCAGACAAAATATTGACAGTAAGGATATTAATACCTACTGTAATACCAACGGACTTAAGCACAGTAACTACTTGTGATTGTAAATCTTCTGGAATTAGAACATTTGGGATACATAAAAAGTAGTAGTCTAATTTATATACAGCATAACGAGTTACATTTATCATAATACTACTATTATACCATTGGGATACAAGAATGTCAAGTAAAAAGGTTGACAAAGATTAGAAAATATAGTATTCTATAATAAAGAATCAAAATCAATCTAAGGAGGTGAAATAAAGAAATGCCAAACAGACGAATTATAACAGAGCCAATTGCAGTAACAATTGCCGAAAGTAAGTCAAGAAAAAATAAGGATAAAGTTGTTCCTATTTCAGCTGCTGTTGAAATATTCGTAAAGCCATCAACTGGTAGCTTAGTAGTGAGGCGTACTGGGCGTGGGGGTGATAAGACGACTTCATCCAGAGCGAGAGCTTTGAAAACTTGTAGAGGAAAAAAGGCAATAGATTTCTATGAATGTGCTAAAGAAGCATTAGGCACAGTAAGCAAAGCTATGGATAAGAAATATGGGAAAGCTACTAAGGAAGCTACTAAGTAATCTTTAAGAGCACTACCTTGCCGATTATTGCAAGGTAGTGCTTTTATATAACACAAAGCAAGTCAGGAAATTAGCAGTAATGGACAGACACGAATTAGCGATTGGAAAGAGTGTCAAGAGAATAAAAATGAATGTTAATAATGAAGAGATACTAAAGTTGTCTAATAAAGCAATTATTTTAACCACAGCATTAGAAACAAAAAAAGCTTTTAAGAAATTAAGTCCCGAAGTTCAAAACTACTACTTAGAGGTAAAAGAGATAGCGGAGAGCATTCAAAATGAGTATAAAAGTCATAACAGATGAAAAGTGTCAATACTGTAACCAAATTAAAAAGGCTAAAATAATAACATATCCCCAAGAAGATATTGAGTTTATTGATTTTAATCAAAAAGTTGCTAAGGATTTTAAGATTGACAGAGTACCATTTGCTGTTCGTAACAACAAAAAATGCGATATATTAATAGACGATGATACTCAAGAGTTTTTCATAGAGTGCCCAGAGGACTAACTTATGGCACAATTTATTAATATCTGTTGTCCATTATGTGGACTTAACAGACCACTAAATAAAAAAGGCACACATTCCGAAATGGAACACAGAACTAAGACTAAAAATCCAGCGGGATATTTAGGTAGGATTATCTTCGGGAGTGTGCCATTAGCTGCTACTGTGTTTGAAGATACCAGAGAAACGACAGGTGGAAGAGGCAGTGGTATGTATCGAGTTGACAGCAAAACACTCGAACAATCTATAGAAGCCAAACTGTATCCAGACTTGATAGAGCAAATATACCAAAGATGTAAAGAAATCATAAATGTAATAGAATCCAACAAATATAGAGAGCAAAAATGATAGATAAAGCATTAGAATTTATGACTTTATTAGAAAATAAAGGATGTAATAACTATCTTTGCGGTGGAAGCATTCGTGATATTTTTCTTGATAGACCGATTAAGGATATAGATATAACAACTGCATGCAATCCAGAAGAAATAACAAACATAGCAAAACAACTGGGATTAAAATATATACCTACAGGGATAAAACACGGCACAGTTACTATAATATATAATGGTATTCCTATCGAGGTTACCACTTTCCGTATCGATAAAGAATGTTATGGGAGAAAGGCTGAAGTTGAGTTCTGTTGTTCTTTAGAGCAAGACCTTGCAAGACGAGACTTTACTATCAATGCTATGGCAATGGATGTTGACGGAAACATTATAGATTGCTTTGGCAGAAAACAAGATATAGAAAAAAGACTCATAAAAGCAGTAGGCAATGCAGAACAAAGGTTTGAAGAAGACCAACTACGAACCTTAAGAGCAATTCGGTTTGCAACCATTCTAAACTTTGCTATTGACACGGAAACATTTGAAGCAATCAAAAAGACCAGATTAGATAAAGTTTCAAGCGAAAGAATAAGAGATGAACTTATCAAAATACTACTAAGCTCTAATAGAGCAACAGGCATTGAATTATTAGACCAGTCTGGTCTTTTGTTTAAGATATTACCAGAAATAACTAATCTTAAGGGGATACAACAAGAAGCTAAATCTCATCCAGAGGGTGATGTTTATACACATACCGTTCTTACCATTAGCTCACTTCCTACAGAAGCATCATTAGAGTTAATACTGGCAGCTTTACTGCATGATATCGGAAAACCTGCTACTATAACAAAGGATGACAAAGGTATTCATTTTTACGACCACGAAATAATAGGTGCTAAGATAGCAGAAGAGATACTACGCAGACTCAAGTTTCCTGTCAATACTATCGATGGTGTAAAACAACTAATCTTAAACCACATGAAATTAATGCATTTTGACAAAATGAGGATGTCAAAGAAAATTGACTTAATAACAAAACCTTACTTTTCTGACCTGCTAATACTGTTTGAAGCAGACACCCTTGCTTGTCTTGAACCAATAGATAAGATAGAAGAAATCTATGATTTTCTTAGAGAAAAAAGCAATAGAATAAAAGAAGCAGTCTCCTCTCTTGACATAATTAATGGTGATGATATTACCTCTATGGGAATCAATCAAGGTCCAGCTGTTGGAGTAATTCTAAAAATGGTTAGAGAAAAAATACTTGAAGGTGAAATAAAAACCAGAGAAGAAGCGTTAGAATTAGCTTTGGATATTATTGAAAATGCTTGAGCCTCTTTATCCTGAAAAACAAGCCGTTTTAGAAAAGATTAATCGGTTCTTTCTTACCAACCGCATAGGCTACATTAAATTACCTACAGGCTGGGGTAAAACATTCCTGTCAAAACACCTAATTAAACAATACTACGAATGGAGACAGATTACCTTATTTATTGTTTCTCAAAATAATAATCTTCTTAAACAAACAGCTTATATCACAGAAGATAAACCTCTCTTCCCTAATAGCTATGTTTTATGCTCTGATATTAAAGGCGAAATCGATAGAATAATAACCACCATTCAATCAATATTACCACAACCTTGTGTTGTCTTTGCATCTCTTCAGTCTATCCTAAGTAAAAAAAATGAAACACTAAGAAGACTTTTAGCGGAGAAAGTCAACTTGGTTATTATTGACGAAATTCATAACTTTATAAAAAATAAAGGGAATCAGTTTATTGCTGGAATAAACTCAAATGCGAAAGTATTAGGTATGACAGCTACTCCATTTCAGGGAACTATAGGCAATGAAAAGCATGTAAAAGACATTGACAGTGATATGGTAGAAATACATAAAGAAAGTCTTCCTGAATGCATTGACAAGAATATACTGTCTAAATTAAGTTACAATATCATCTATAATAGTCAAAAAATAACAGATATGTTCGACTTTACAAAAGGCATTGACACATTTAAAAAGGAGTTAATATTAGATTGTTCTACACAAAAAAAGATAGACCAGTTAATCATAAGAACTAAGTTAGCTAAAAAAACTTATGATAGCAATGTCTTAAAATTTTGCAAGACTTTAGTATTCTGTGCTCCATGTAAAGGAATAGTAAACCTACAGGAGGAGAGAATACCTACATTCCACGCTAAATTAACAGCAATGATTTTCAATGATGAGTTACTACCATCCTATAACTTTTCCAACTACGACTTAACAGGCAAACTGAAAGATACAGTATACTTATCAGGAGATATGTCTAAAAGGGAAAAATACGAGATAATAACAGGTTTCAAGAATCCTCTGACAACTCCATATACACTATGCACCATTGGCATGTTGGTTGAAGGTTTTGACTTTCCTAATCTACAAAACCTACTACTTTTAAGACCTTCCCTGAGTATTCGATTATTTGAACAGCAATTAGGCAGAATACTACGAATACCTAATGATAACAGTAAATCACAAGGTAATATTTTTGAAATAGTTGACAATAAAGAAGGTTTGTATAGCCTATTTAAAAATCAAATATTTAACAAACATATATCGGAACAGATAGAAATGCTTAATCCTAAAATTAAAATAGAAAGATTATTTTATGATAAAGGTTACAATAGGAGTAACAATATAAGCATACAAGAGATGGTATATCAAAATGGTCTTATTATGCCTGTTAGTCCTACCAATTATGGCATATTACATCTAAAAAGGCTATTAAATATTATTTTGCGTCAAAGATATGGTAGCTTATATCGTGAATACCCAATCTGCTTAGCTGCTGCGTCTAACATAAAAATATATAATATAGAGGATATCAACGACATAACAGAAATCATTAGTAAAATTGACTCTTGGTCACAGAATGTCAATAAATATGCTGACAGTAACAATCATAAGCTATATAAAAATAATGTCTGGCAAGCGGTAAAAGCTATGTTAAAGCTAAATATATACAAGTCAATAGATTATATAGATATAAGCTCTATAGACAAAAAGAAAATTTTAAGAAAGCTTGAATTGAATAATATAAACATAAATGAATATATAAAACAACATAGTGGTATATCTACATCATTATCTACTGTTATACAATATACAACAAGCCGCTTTAAGGATGAATACAAAAAAGAAAAGCAAGAGTTACGGTATATCGCACAACAATGGATACGGCATATCTAAGCCCAAGCCCTAAGCCCAAACCCAAACTCAAGCCCTAAGCCCTAAGCCCAAAATCAAGTCCAAAATCAAGCCCAAACCCAAACCCAAGCCCTAAGCTCTAAGCCCAAAATCAAGTCCAAAATCAAGCCCAAACCCAAACCCAAGCCCTAAGTTCTAAGCCCAAAATCAAGTCC
>JBFLWK010000091.1 GCA_040757695.1 Elusimicrobiota bacterium | reverse complement strand
CCGATGAAAACCGACTCAAATTTAATTTCATTTAGCAAACTTCCTTATTCAGCAAAATACTTCCAGCCCGACGGCGGAACAAACGGCTGGACAACAACATTTTATTCCAATGATACTTGGTGCGGGAAATATACAATTCCCCAAAATCAAGGTTCTGATTATGACGGAAATAATTACATAAGCATTTTTGCTCGTGGTCTTGACAATTCACCGATTGACCCAGACGAAGATTTAACGACTTATAATTTGTCAAATACAAATCCTGACCTTTTGCATCAATTCACTATAGCATACACGCCGGATATAGAGTACACGGTACCATCTAATGAAGAGACTGATGTTAGTATAGACTGTAATTTTGAGATAGTTTTTACTCAACCGATGGATACACAATTAGATTGGTCAAAAATTGTCTCAATCACTCCACAAGATGCATCTCTTGTTAATTTTTCGTGGAGTAATGATAACAGGATATTGGCGTTTTCACCAAGCAATTCTTTGAAGCCCAATACAACCTACCAAATCATTATTTCATCTGAGGCAAGGGGTCAAAATGGTGCCAATTTGGAACAACCATACAAGTGGAGTTTTATTACCGAAGGCGGTATGGATGTTTCGTTGATTATAGATAAATCAGGCAGTGTTCAATCCTTGATAGAATCGTATAAAAGAGTAGCATTATCAGCACTGACGATGTTAGATGCCAGCAAAGACAGAGTAACGGTTGTCTCGTTTCACGATTATGCGCGTGTGTTGTATCCATTGGGAAACGATTTTTCAGTTGCTGCAAGTGCAATTCAAACCATTTACAGTGGTGGAATGACGAATATAGCTGATGGCCTTTTGACGGCCCAACAACAATTTGAAAATAATTTAATTTCTGGTCAGGCTAAAGGTCATTTAATACTTACCGATTGGATGCAGACTGTAGGAGCCGATTACCATCCTGTACTTCAGCAGATGGCAACATTAGATCCACCCGTTTACAGTATAACGCCCATTATTGATTATCAAACGAAAGGTGAGTTAAGAGCATCTGGTGGTAATTGGTATCAACTGATTGATTTGAACAGCATAGGAAAAGTAGCAATATCAGAAATGAGAAAAACTGGTTATGTAAAAACGTTTGAAGGTATACTATTACAAGGTGAACAAAAGAAAGAAAATGTTTTTATAGATTCTTCTATCAAGGGTGTAACATTTTCTTTGTATTCTGAAATGATTGGTTTTGACCTGAAAGTTTTTAATCCAGATGGCACCCAATTAGACACAGATAGTCCTTATAGAACTAAGTCAGAGCATTGGGATGTATATTATATTGATAATCCGCAAAAAGGACTTTGGCGTATAGAGATTCAAGGTAAAAACATTAACAGCATGGCTAAATATGATTTGAATATTTCAGCAAAAACATCAATTTATCTTAAACCATTGGGATTCTTATGTGGTGATATAAATCAAACAGTTAATATAGAGGCCCAGTTGATGAATGATTCTAAAATTTCAGATGTAAAAAATGTGTCTTTTCTGTTAAATCGATTGGATAATTCAGTTTTAAGTTTTCCATTGGTTTATGACAGCGTTAGAAAAACATATACCAGCTCATTTATTGTTACTGAAAAAGAACAAGGTGATAACACTTTTAGAATACGAATGGAAGGAACAAATGTTCAGGGAGAATCAATTACAAGAGAAACAAAAGGAATTTTTCATGGACCAAGAATTCCGGTAGAAAGTATTAATATTGGTGAATATACTTATATTAACCTTTTGGGCTATGAAAACCATCCAGAGATGGCAACTTATGGATATGGTGACACTGTTGATATAGAAGTCTGTTGGTGGGGACGGACCTACATAAGTACACCTATTATAAGTGCTTCAGCAGATTTTTCAAATATTGACAGTAACTATTCACATGGCAAAGAAATTGTAGAATTAAGTCAGGATGGTAGTTATGCACGAATTAGATATACAATTAGTAAAGACAATACGAGAACTCCGGGAAATTATGTTATTCCAATTACAGCAACAGATCAATTAGGGGTTACAAGGACATACAATGGATTCGTTGCGATATTAGGTAGGAAACCGTTTTACAAAATACAGGATTTGGGGTATGGTGAATGCCCTATGTTTGGTGATTATGATAATGATGGAGATTTAGACATTGTTGCGGGTAGTGGACAAACAATAAAAATCTTCCAAAATAACAATGGCCAATTTTCTGTTATTCAAGAAGTTTCAATTCCTGGCAGTATTAGTTATAGAAATGGTTTGTTGTGGGTTGATTATGATAATGATGGCGATTTGGACATTATAGGTAGCGGGAACGAATTCGTGAAAGTTTTTAAAAATATAAATAATACTTTTACAGAAGATACAAATCAAAATATTGCTGGACTGAAAGAAAATTCAATTCAAGTTGGAGATTACGATAACGATGGCGATTCTGATTTAGTGATTTGTGGCATCAAAGAAATGTACGGGAGAACAGAACCAATAACTAAAATATACCGAAACGATAATGGTATATTTAAAGAAGACAGAACTCAGCGATTAACTCAAATTCGTGAAGGCGGTTTTGTTTTCGGTGATTATGATAATGATGGAAATTTGGATTTGGCTTTATCTGGAAGAACTGGTATCTATCCAAACACCAGTATTATTTCAAAAATTTATAAAAATAATAATGGTAGTTTTGTAGAAGATACTGCACAGCAATATCTTGTTGCTGTTGCAGAATCACCAAATGTTCAGTGGATAGATTATGATAATGATGGAAAATTAGATTTATCTATAAAAGGTTACACAACTAATGAAAACAATACATTTAATCTTTATAGAAACGACAACGGAATAATGAAAAAAGTATTTGGAATGGGTAGTTCCGGAGAAACAACAAATGGTTTTGCATGGGGTGATGTAGATAACGACGGTGATTTAGATTTAATTGCAGATAAGGATATTTATTATAACGATAATGGAAATTTTAATAGAACACAAAAAATAACAGATACCGCTGGTAAGTGGTGGGCTGATGGTAATGTTGAAAATATATTAAGTGGTGATTTAGATAATGATGGGAATGCAGATTTAGTATTGACAGATTATGGTCGGCTTGAAGTTTACAGAAACTGTAAAAAGATATATAACAGTTTGCCCAATCCTCCTACAAATCTTTCTACTACTTATTCCAATGAGCAGTTTGTATTTACTTGGAATCCAATCTCTGATGTTGAAACACCTGTTAATGGTCTATATTACAATATAAGAATTGGGACAACGCCCGGTGGCAATGAAATTATTTCTGGTAAACAAAGCAGTCCTTTGACTGGTAATTATCTGCGTCCTAAAATTTCAGATACTCAACTTGGTGTAAAATTGAATCTTGCCGGGAATACCACATATTACTGGAGTGTTCAAACGATAGACACAGCACTTAAAACAAGCGAATGGTCACCTGAACAGGCAGTATATATTCAGACAGATTTCACCCCACCAGCAACAAGATTTGAAATTGGACTGCCTAATAAATCTTATGTGGTGTCTGCAATAATACCACAGAATGATGTCACTTCTGTATCTACTACAATAGAATCGTATAAAGGTGATTATGTCTATTGGGGTGGGCCGAGAATAGGTATTCATACATTTGATACTTATTATACACAAGGTACAGATCCACTAGTAATATTAAATTTCAGTCCATCTGGAACACCGGAATTTATACCGGTTCATACAGAGTCAAGCCCACTTGTTTTAACTTTATCTCATGAGGAAGGCAACGCACCATTTATAATTCATCAAAATGATACAATTACGATTACTTATGACAATGGCAAAGTATTAACTGTTTATTTACCTTACACGGAACTTGTTCCTTCTCAATTAGGCGGAACACCTCAGCAACAAGAATTTACTCTCTATGTTGCTTCCGACGGTTCTACATATTATGATAAAGAATTTACAAAAGTCGCCTGTCTTGCTTCCGGTTCACAACCGCATTATTTTGTTACAAAAAACACACCAATAAGGTTATTTGCTACCGACGAGCAAAGCGAAATTAAAGAAATAAAATATAAAATTGATGCTGGCGACTGGCAGGAATATGCTTCTTCATTTACTTTGGCTGATTGTTTAGATGGTGAACAGACTGTATATTTTTACTCCGTTGATACTGGGGATAATAAAGAAGAAGTCCAAACTGTTAAATTTACGATTGATAATACTCCACCGATAACAGAACTCAATATTTCACAGCCAAAATATGAGACGCTGGAAAAAACATATGTTACTGCACAAACAGAGTTTGTTTTGAAGTCAACAGATGCTTTAAGTGGTGTAAAATTTACAAAATATCAAGTTGATAATGGGAATTGGTTTGATTATTCTAAACCATTCACTTTTGCATTGGCACCGGAAGAAGGTTATGTATATATTGCAGATTATTTTAATCATAGAATTATACGAACTCGTATAGATGGTAGCGAATGGTCTTCTTTTGGCACATATGGGAATGGGGTAGGACAGTTTAAATATCCGAAAGATATAGTTTATGATGCTAAAACTAGGTATTTATATATTGTAGACAGTGTCAATTATCGGATAGTGAAAACAAAATTTGATGGTACAGGTTGGACTACATTAGGGTCGCAAGGTTGGGGTGTTGGGCAATTTTATGCACTGCAATCAATTGTATATGATTCAAATACAGATAGTATTTATGTTGCAGATTATATAAAAATTGTGAGAACAAAAATAGATGGTAGTGGCTGGCAGGTATTTAGTCCTGCTGGGGGGCCTAGTGAGAGATTTAATGGTTTAAAAGGTATTTATTATGATGATTCAAATGGTTTTATATATGCTACAGATGCTCAAAATCATAGAGTAGTTAAAACGAAAATTGATGGGAGTGAATTCACATCATTTTATGGTACACCAACAAATCAATTTAATTATCCCTCTAAAATTACATATGATAAAAAAACTGGATATTTTTATATCATAGATGGTTCAAAAATAATCAAAACCCAGTTTGATGGGACAGGATGGACGGAATTGACAGGTTTTTATTATCCTTGGGATTTGTTTTTTGATGAATATGGTAGAAAATTATATATTTCCGATATGTACTACGGTGGCAGAATAGTTCAAACAGATGAGGATGGAGTAGAACGAAAATTCTTAAATGTTTACGCACCTTCCGGTATTTTCTTTGATGCTATATTACTTCCTGAAGGTTTTCACACACTTAACTACTATAGTGAAGATATGCTAAATAATACAGAAGAGACAAAAACTATAAGTGTTATATTGGATAGTACTCCGCCTGAAATAAGAATAAGTTCGCCTGTCGGCGGGGAAAGGTTTGTGACGAAACGAGATAAAATCAACATTGATTTTACAGTGACTGATTTAAGTCCTTTTTCAACCACTGCCTATCTTATACTTACTGAATGTTCAGATTCATCTAAAACAGGTACGAAATTACAGGTGAAAAATGGTGATGTACTTGACCCATTGGATTTACAATACTCCGGTTCATATGTATTAACAGTAAATGCGGAAGATGTTCTCGGGCATACTTCTTCAACATCAACAGCAAAATTTGAAGTAATAATAGATACAGTGCCGCCTTTAACGGTGTATTCAATTGGTCAACCAGTTCGCTTAAAAACACAATTACAACCTGCACTGATATCGAATTTCGAATCTATAACAACTACAATAAATCCATATAAAGGGAATTTGGATTACGGACGTCCATATATATCTTATGATGTACAAAGTCTATATTTTTCAATGGTTTTTGATCCTGATGCCAAATTGGATGAGTTTTCTTATGAACCTACCGAATATATACCTCAACCACTTTATTTGAGATTTTATTTTTATCGAGATACCGAAGATGTCCCATTTATAATTCAAGCAAACGATACGGTTACCATAACTTATGATAGTGGTAAAACATTAACGATATATCTTCCTTATATAAAATTGGATCCCAAACCCAATAATACCCCTGTTGGTATTACTCTTTATATTGCCTCCGATGGCTCTACTTGCTATGATTCAGAATTAAAGCAACCTGCTCACTTAAAACCACAAAAGGAGTACCATTGTTACATAACAAAGAATACCCCAATTACTTTAACTAGTAAAGATGAAGAATTTGAAGTGAAAAAGACATACTATAAAATTGATGAAGATGTCTGGCAGGAGTACTCCTCTTCATTTACTTTGACTAATTACTCTGATGGTGAGCATACATTACATTTCTACTCTGTTGATATCGGAGATAATAGAGAAGAAGTCAAATCTATTAAATTTACAATTGATAATACTCCACCAACTACAGAACTCAATATCTCACAACCAAAATATGAAACGCCAGAAAAAACATATGTTACCGCACAAACAAAATTTACTCTTGTTTCTACTGATACATTAAGTGGTGTAGATTTTACAGAATATCAGATTGACGATAGTAAATGGTACAGAAATGATAACGTTTTTGCTTTGAGTGTAGTTTCTAATGAGGGTTCAATTTATGTAGTAGATACAAATAATCATAGAATTCTAAGAACCAATATAGATGGTACAGAATTTTCATCTTTCGGAACTTATGGAACAGAAGGAGTCGGGACATTTAAAAATCCACAAAAGATATTCTATGATTCGCATACTAGTTTTTTGTATGTCACAGACGCATATAACAAGCGCGTTGTAAAAACCAAATTTGATGGGACTGGTTGGACAACATTGACATCTAATTTGACAGGAGAAAAACGATTTTCTTGTCCTCTGGGAATTGTATATGACCATAATACGGATTATATTTTTGTTGCCGATTGGCCTAATAAAATAGTAAAAACAAAAATAGATGGAACTGGATGGCAAGAGTTAAATTTTATTCAAGGTATTGGATATTTAGTTGGTATATCTGGTATTTGTTATGACAATAGCACCGGGTTCATATATATCTCGGATGCTTATAATCATAGAATAATCAAAACAAAAATTGACGGCAGCGAGAGTTCAGTTTTTTATGGTGTCGGTTCTGATAGATTTTACCACCCGAGAGGTATTTTATATGACTCTAAATCTAGATATTTATACATTGCCGATTCGGGGAATAATAGAATAATTAAAACTAAATTTGATGGTACAGGTTGGATAAAGTTAGGTAGTAGTGGCAATGGAATATTACAATTCAATCAACCCAATGATATTAGTTATGACCCATTTAATGATAGATTATACGTAGTTGATAAATATAATGATAGAATAGTAAAAACAAAAATTGACGGTAGTGAATGGCAGATTCTACAAGAATTTAGATGGCTTTGGTATCCTTCAGGGATTTATTTATATTTAAAAGAATACGAAGGTTCTCATATTATTAGTTATTATAGCCAAGACGAATTGGGTAATCAAGAAAGTATAAAAACATCTAATGTTTTATTAGACAATACAGCACCTGAGATAACAATCAGCACTACTATTGCTGGCAGAAGATATACGGCGACGATAGACAAGATAAACATTAACTTTGCAGTAAGTGATTTAAGTCCTGTTGGGACAACCGCATATTTGACATTAGTAGAAAGTCCGAAGTCCGAAGTCCAAGGTCAAAAAGTATATGTAAAAGCTGGTGATAAAATAGAACCGCTTGATTTACCATATTACGGGTTCTACACTTTAACGGTTGAAGCGACCGATTGTTTAGGACATTATTCGTCGTCTACAACTGCAAAATTTGAGGTTGTCTGGGATACAAAACCGCCGAGGACTGCTGTTGTTACTGGTGAGCCGAAGT
>JBFLWK010000090.1 GCA_040757695.1 Elusimicrobiota bacterium | reverse complement strand
GGCTTTCACGTCAATTTTTTATAGGTTCCTTTATAATATGTCTCAGCATTTATTAGCAAGCGTGTCTGATGAATCAGACCACCCTATTTCTCATTAGAGAAATGGGAAATTTGCCAAACTACAGTAACAATAATTGAAAGCAAAAGCGGTATTATTCCAACATATACACAACTTTCCCAAGGAATAAAATCAGCCCTTGTTAAGTTGGCTTCTGCAGGGTTGCCGTAAAAATATGGTAGAACAAGCATAATAAGGTCTTTGAATCCAAAATAATCATACCATTTCGGCAATTCAATATAAGATGACAACTTAAACATTTCATATGAAGGAAGCCACTGGACTGCACCCAATCCTGACATAATCACAAATACAATAAGAATCAACAATATGAAATGCAGAAAGTATGGAGATGATACGGACTGTTTTTTGGTTATAATGAATAGATATAAAGAGTACACAAACCCGGCGAGTAGCGAATAATAAAACACCTGCGGGAAGCCGGCTAAAATCTGAATACCTAAGATAGCGCCGGTTAAAACAGCATACAAATTTTTGCCCGTATCAAAAAATAATTTAAGAGTGAGAAATAACAACGGGAGCCAGCATGCAGTATTTATCATATTTATATGCCGTATATGTCCGACTAAAAAACTTGAAAATGTGAACACCACAGAGCCGAGTAAAGCGGCGAATACCGACAACCCGATATATCGTGTGTATGAATAAAAAGATACACCTGCAATAAGAGATGTAACTACAAAATTCCAGTTAAATGCGGTTATCGGAGGTAGTAACGAAAAAAGCAATAAATTTAGCGGATAAAAAAAGCCGCCCTCGCCTACCGCGTGAATAGGGAACCCGCAACCGTTATAAGAACACCAGAGCGGTAGAGTTTTATTATTCAGCGATTGAGATAAAAAATGTCTGAATGGGTATGCGAGGTCTAAAATATCACAGCCGGTGAGGTCGCCTGTAATAAAAATTTTCTTGAAAAAAACAATCTTATAAAAAAAAACTAATACTAATACAAACAGAACTAAAACTGGTAAAATCTGTTTCGCTTTATGCATAAATAGCTATTTTTCTTTCATTATATCAAGACAAGCATTAAGATTTCGTTTTGCTTCTGGATAGTCAGGGTTTATTTGGAGCGCTTTTTTAAAACAGTTTTTTGATTCTTTTAACTTACCCTGTTTCATATAAATTTGTCCCAGTAAACCGTATGTCATATAAGAATTTTTATCTTTATCCAAAACCAATTTACATTCTTTTATTGCTTTTTCATACAGTTGACGGTAATCATAAATCCTTGCAAGCTGGTAATGCGACTCCAAGTTTCGGGGTTCTATTATTAAAATTCTCTGCCATTCTCTTTCAGCATTTGCAAATTCTCCTAATCCCATATAGGTATATCCCAGATTTTTGTGAGCATTAATATCCGCTGTTATATCATATACGAGAATGGTGTTACCAATAATATCAATTGGCTGATACTCTCTAAGCCAGGAATAAACAAATCCTCTATCCGTCCGCGCCATTTGCAAAAAAAGGGCACTCACAGCAAGCAATTCTCTTTTAGGATTCAATGAATTTATTTTTTCAACTTTGCGGTTTAACCGGATGTCGGATGCCGCGCCCGCATACTGGCAGTCAATTCCATAATACTCCGGTCTTGCACAGCCGGAATATGATAAAACAACCTCATCGCCGGGTTTTAAAAACTTTTTAAGTCCTTTTAAATCCTGCCCTGCATCCAAATCGTAAACAAGGCATCTATACCCCTTCTTAGATCCACCTACCAGTTCATTAAAAAATGTTAGATAATGCGGATAAACTCTTGCATTATTGACAAGCATCCACAAAATCAAAGGAATAATCATCCCCGCTTTTTTAATATCAAAATTCATGAGTATTGATCCGGCGGCGACGAAAAGAAAAGGATATACGGGAAGAATGTATCTTATGCCCATTTGACGTCTGGCAAAAGATGAAACAACAAACAGAGTAACAGGTAGTATAAGTAAAAAGATTGCTTTAAATTTTGTTTGAGGATTTTTCTTCAAAATAAACAGAAATATCATTCCGAAAAGCAACACTAAAAATGGAGTCGTATTTTTTACTAAAAATACAAACAAATAAAAATACCATCTTCCATATGGATACACCTTACCATTTATAAAGACATTGCCCCCGGTTTTTGTTATATCAAAAATCTGTTTTATGCCATAAAAATAATTCAGCAGTCCATAAAATAAGTAAGTTATAAAAAGAATAGTAAATCCAATAATGAATACAACAAAAACCGATTTAATGATGTTTCTAAGATTTTGTTCTTTTCTCATATTATGCCAGTAATACACAGCAAGGATTAAGAAAACCGGATACAGCAAAAGTGCTGTTATTTTTGTTGACTGGGCTAAACCAAAAAATATGCCGGTAATTACAAGAATTTTGGTAGTAGGAAACTTTAAGTATTGCCAAAAGGCGTATATGGATAAAAAAATTAAAACAGTCAAACCAAAATCGGTATTTACAAAACCGGCAAATGCCGTTATATTGGGACACAAAAGATATAAAACCAAACTTAAGAAAGCAGATGCTGTCCCCCACAACTCAAATGACCATTTAAATATAATAAAACCTAAAACAATTGCTCCTGATGCAGTTACTATTCTTGAAATATGTAATATAGTATCTGCCGGGATTATGTTTTCATAAAGGAATTTATCCGCTATCTCATATTGATATGCTTTAAGGCCATTAGGTATGGTTAACTTGAAAAATAACAATGGGAATGAGGTAAACATTTTCCAAAAAGTAAGATGTTCATTGTTTATCTGAAAATTTCCGGTTTTAAGATGAATGTATCCTGCCGATATATTTAACGCTTCATCATATATAGCACTTTTTTCCCAGGATGCAGAAATAATTACACAGAAATGGATAATAAGCAATAACACAACCAATCTTTTCATTTTTCTCTCATTTTATCTAAACATGCTTCATAATTATGTCGTGCTTCATCAAAATCAGGATTGATTTCCAGTGCTTTTTTATAATATTCCGTGGCATTATCGTATTCTTTTTTATAAAAATACGCAGTACCTAAAAGGTTGTATATTTTTTCGTCTGATGGTGTGCGTGTTAGTATTCGGTTGCATTCATTTATAACATTATCAAACTGCCATAATTTCAGATAAACATAACAGAGTAAAAACTGTGCTTCTAAGAAAACAGGTTTTTTTCTTAATGCGATATGCAGAATTTCCAATGCTGATTTATATTTACCTTTTTCGACATCAACCATAGCAAGTCCGTAATAGGGTTCTGCATATTTTCTTGTTATTCTTATTGCAGCGAGGTAACAACCCTTAGCCTGTTCATATTTTTTTTGCATTAAAAACATAGCGCCTAAATTGATATACGCTTCAACACGATTCGGCTCATACTTTAGAACTTCCATATAATAATTCTGTGCTTTTTGGTATTGCTCTGTAAAAAAGTAAAAGTTAGCATATGAAAAAAGTGCAATGCTTTTATTCAGTTTTGAATAACTGCCGAGGGATGGTTCTTTAATTATGTAGTCGGCGTTTAAACGCCGACTACCTTTGACAAAAACAATCCCCGACTCATCAAAAAATACAAGTTGCCATCCTGAACTTGATTCAGGATTGTTCTTATATAGATATTTCATAATATTTTTTGAATGCGGAGATAACGGATGCAAAAGAACATAATCAATTTTGTATTTGTCAGCGATTTTCTGCCAATACACATTCGGATTATCAATCGTATTTTTGTATCCTTGAAGAAATTCTTCGCCATAAATTTCCATTTTACCGTCAACAAAACACTTCCTTTCAGGCCAGCAATTCCATATAAAATAACCGCCAATAAGCGCATCGTTGAAAATGTTGCCAGTAATATTATTGGTTTTGATAAATTCCACTGCATTTACCGGGAATAGAATATTCACCATACCGATACCGAACTGCTGCATTGTTTTTTCCTGCCTGTAATATCTGTTTGTGATAACACCAACAGATACAAAAACAGAAACAATAATCATCAAAACAGGATAAATGTAGTCGGCAATTAATTGCCGATTACCTCTAAGAATCTTAATATCTTTTATCTCTGTAAAATTAAGTATTGTTATCAGCGAACTAACGAAAGCAAAAAATACGATATTTCGTTCTGTAATCCAGCTGAGATATACAAATAAAAGAAACACAAAAAATCTTGAAAAATTGAACTTTTTGGCCACAAAAAAACTGGCAAAAGAAACTGCTATTAAAATAAAATATGCGACTGTCCGATAATTCCCTTTTTCTGTGAATAATATAGGCGTTAATTCAGTTATAGTTTTCATATAAGGCGATGCTTTACTGCCTATTTCAGTAAGTAATAAAAATGGATAAGCAACAAGTTTGTATCCATATGGGTTTATAAAACAAGCCAGAACAGATAATATCAATAAAATTGGGTAGACGGCACTTAAGTGCCGTCTACCTTGTATTAGTTCACCAATAAAATAACAACCAATAATAATCGGTCCGAAAATGAAAAACCCGTGTGTGTTTACCCACAGGATTTGTAGTGCTGGTAGTAGAAAAATACTTTTGTAGTTGCAACCCCTTGGGTTGCTTCCATTAACGGTAATGCACGCCAAGGGCGTGCTACTACATTTATCTAAAATCAAGATAAACAATACTGCAAACAGATACGAGAACATTTCAGGTCTGTATAAAAACCTGTTATTAGCAATGAGTAAAGTCAGTAAAATACAGGCGTTCATAACATAAAAGTTTGATTTTTTAACCATTCGGAATAGAATATAAAAAATTGTCCCGATTATGAGTAACTGATACAAAAACAATCCAAAGAAACCCGCAAGTTTGTAAAAAAGATACAGAAAAACCTGATATAGCCAGTGTGAATCCACATATTCGCGGTGTGAGGCAGTATAAGAAAACGGGTCAAGATGTGGCACCTTAAAATTCGCACAGATATATTTTCCCGACGATAAATGGAGCCATACATCATATTCTATAACTTTTGTGATAAGAAACAAAACAGCCAATAAAACCAGCGATACAGAAACAATTATTTTAAGTGTTTTACCCATTTTGCTATTTCCTCTTTTTTATAGTTTATTTTTATATTTTGAGATTAAATGATCATATAAAGTTTTAGCAATAATTTCATTTCCGTTGTCATTAGTATGTACGAAATCAGCAAATACCCACTGTTTTTCGGTGTCAAATATCTTTCTTAAATCCAAAAAATCACTGCCAGTTTTTCTGCATATTTCTTTCGCCTTTTGTGCTAATAGTGGATAAATCATTTTTACTGCATTACGATACTCTGGATCGCCTTTTTGAATTGATATATCTATATTTATTTCTTCATTCGTCCACATTTTTTTATTTTTGGAATACAATTCAGGTTGAAAAGCGACTACAAACTCTACACTGTAACCGTGTGAAAATCGGCTCATCTTTTCTATATTATTTCCATAATTTTTAACAAACGCATCAATATATTCCCGAGTTATAAATTCCGGTTTGGGACCTTTTACAATTCGCGGTAGAATATTTTTTGCCAGTTCGGTATTATTAATTAAGTATTTAAAAAAATGACAAAAAGCGGATATTACATTATTTTCAGACTTAAAATTTTTGAGCAATCTTTTTTCTATTTCAAAAAAGGTATTATTAAAACCAAATAAACCATTTTTTCTCTGGCACTTAATATGGTCATAAAAATCATTCCAGCCGTTATACACAATCACCAAATCTGGTGCTAAATCAATCAATTCCATAACAAGATAAATTAATTCCTGTCCTGAGAGATATCCAATTACTCCAGCATTAAGTATTTCTACTTTTTTAAGCAGATTTTTTCTATTATTCAGTTTATTTTCCAGAATATATTCCCATGTTGTATTATCGCTACTTGCACCTTCACCAAATGCGGCAGAGCCGCCAATTACAATTATTCTAAAAGAATCACTATGTTTTTTCTTTGAGACCTCTTTTTCACCCCTGAATCCAAGTGAATTAATTTTTGGAATAATTGAATTCTTTGGAGATAATCTATGGCCTTTTGGCATATTCTTATACACCATAAAAGGATTTAACAATAATCTTATTCCAACTTTTTTTGTAGTCAATGGCAATCCATTACTTGTAGTCGCAAGCATATTATAATTTATAGATTTATCCTTTTTCTGAAAAATTTTGTTTATCTTTAAAATTAACTCAAGAAATAAGCATATAACAATAACGCTACCCAGTATAATGAGTATTTTTTTAGAATTTGTCATAATTTATCGCTCGTTGTACGATTTTTACATTCCAGCTGAACTCTTTGACTGAAATAAGATATGCTAATAATAATACAACAAATAACGAACTATACCCGAATTTTAACGAAATATATTCAAGACAACCGCCGAACATTGCGCCTATAAGATTTGAGCCTAATGCCTCTGCAGGATTTGGAGTTTTATTAAACGAGGTTGCAAAAATTATTCCAGAAAAAAATATCGGAAGAAAAAGCAACAACGAAGATAAGACAATTCTTACATAGTATGGAAATCCGAGAAATGTTTTAAGCGGAACTATGATATTCGCAATAATAAGCAGGAAAAGAAAAAGATAATACTTCCTGTTGTCGTCTGGTTTTAATAATCTTACATAATACGACGAGCAAAATGCCATAATCAGTATAGCAATTATAACCATAGAGTTTACAAGCCAGGTAGAGCCCAAAAGCAGTGCCATCCTTACTATTGCGGATGTTTCAAGAATCATAAACCCGCAACCTAAAAAAAAGTAATGATTATTTATTCCCCCCTTTATTCCGCAAGAAATACCGGAAGATAAATAAATAAGCCCACAAGAAAAAAGTAATATCAAAGTGATCGCTAATAAGTAATGACCTGGAATAGTTGGTTTTTTAAGATATAAAAAAGGCCAGTTATCCGTTGTAGATTTTATGTTGTAATTCTTGAGTATGCTGGGTTTGAATTGCTGTTGGGAAGATAACGACTGCAATTCAGGAAATTTCATTTTCTTGAGACCATTCCCGTTAAACATCATAGCAAAATTCTCCATTTCTGTTAGATTATATATAACTGATTTGTGTTCAAAAACCTCCTCAAGCATTTTGGCAATACGGTCTACAATCCATTGTTTTCTAAACAGGTTATATATAACCACAACACCATCGTCTGTCAGGTGTTCTTTAACCTCTTTGAATGAGTCAGTAGTGAACACAAAATTTTCAAGCCGAACGGACGAAAACTGAGAAAATACCGTCAATGAGTCCAGAAGTGCAAAAATAACCAGATTATATTTCTTGTTGGATTTTTTAAGAAAAGATCTTGCATCATCGTTAATTATTTTAACCCGCTTATCCTGATATGGAATATTCGGATGCTTTTTGCCGATATTTAAAATCACAGGGTCTATCTCTACTGCATCAATTTCCTGGACACCATTTTTTAGCGCAACTGCGACATCATTTCCTGTGCCTGCGCCGAGTATCAAAACTCGTTTCGGTTGTTTTATTATTCTATAAAGAACTCCATAAAAAGTGGTATCAATTGTATCCGTATTCTGCATTCGCTGATGTGGCACGCCGTTAACTATTACATTGTTATCTATTACCTCTATTTTATAATAAGGTGAGAATATAGATTTTTGGCTTAGCACAATAACAAGAATAAGAGCAACTATCAAAATAAATACCTGTAGTTTGGCAAATTTTTGCTAATAAATGTTGAAACATATTGTTCATTGACAAAAATGGAATAACCCTGTAAAACAGGGATGCACAAGAAACCTGAACAATTCCTATGAATAGTTAAGTCAAGCA
>JBFLWK010000089.1 GCA_040757695.1 Elusimicrobiota bacterium | reverse complement strand
CAAAATTTGTTTTTTTTCTCCAAGCCTGAACCAACACATCTTTGCTGCGGAACTGGGATATATTGACAAAGAGCAAAAAATTGATTTTTTTAAGTGTTATCAACAACTTTTTGAAATTCCGATGCTGAAATATAATCGTCTCAAAAAGACAAGATTCTGGAAAGATGCACGCTCAATTCTTGCTGCTGATTTGATAAAAATCTGTTACGCAATGTACAGAGACAACTCTGCTTTTGACCCAAACAAAATTTATTAAGTGATCAAGGTGATAGTCCTCAAAAAATTTTTTGTTAATAACCCTGTGAATAATTCAGTCAAATCTGATACAGGATACCTCTATCTCAACTTAATTTTTTACTTGACTTCTAATAGGGAATCTCCGTCAGAATTATTTTCTTTTTCATTTCTATTTCCTGCCATTTCTTTTGCCAGATTTAAGTATGCCTCGGCGCCGCGTGAGTTTTTGTCGTACAGAACCACAGGTTTGCCAAAACCGGGCGACTCTGCCACCCGAACATTTCTTGGAATAATTGTTTTATAAACCTTATCGCCAAAATACTTTTTTATCTCTTCTATCACCTGTCCTGAAAGATTTACCCTCGCATCATACATTGTTAGCAATACACCTTCTACATACAGATTAGGATTTAAAGTTTTTTTCAACGCATCTATAAGTTTCAGCAACTGTCCAAGTCCCTCCAGAGCATAATACTCACATTGAATAGGGATTATAACAGAATGTGCGGCAACCAATGCATTTACTGTCAATAACCCTAACGAAGGTGGACAATCAACTATGATGTAGTCATACACTTTATCAAATTTTGCTAAAGCGTTTTTAAGTCGTGTCTCCCTTGCAAGCATATTTACAAGTTCCACTTCCGCACCTACTAAATCCAGTCCTGATGGCACAATCTCACACCATTCTATTTCCGTCGGCAGAATCACATTCTCCAGCAGTTGCTCATCAATAAGAACATTATAGATACTTGATACTATTTCTTCTTTTTTGATGCCGAAGCCACTTGTCGCATTTGCCTGCGGGTCCATATCAATAAGAAGCGTTTCATTTGAAAGTATTGCCAGAGATGCTGAAAGATTTATCGCGGTTGTCGTTTTACCTACCCCACCTTTTTGGTTTGCAATTGCAATAATTTTACTCATAAGATTTTTGTCTTTGACAGGATTCTTTTACCGCCGAGTCACAGCGTTCACAGGGAAATTCTTCTAATTCTGTGTATTCAGTATCATTCGTGGCTGATTTTATATTTAAAGTCCTGATATTTTTATTATATAAAAACATTCCGGATTTGTCAAGCAAAAAATGTTTCACGTGAAACATCAGGTAATGAGGTCATAAACATTTTTGACCGATGAGATTTTTGAGTGTAGAATTTTACCTGGTGTTTGTTTTGTTGAAAATATAACTTTGCCATCGATCTCTGGAGCTTGAAATTCAGTATGTCCATCTTTTTCAGTATCAGCGAGTATTTTGAATATTTTACCAATACGATTTTTATTTTTTTGATAAGTAATTTTTTGTTGTAGTACCATCATTTCATTAAAGCGTTCTTTTTTTACTTTTTGTGGGATATTATCAGCCGATAGGGTATTTTTTTCTTGCGAATAAACAAATCCGCCCAGCCAATCAAACTGGAATGTATTTAGGTTTGTAAGCATTTGCTTAAAAATCTTTTCGGTCTCGTTAGGGTATCCGACCATTACTGTTGTTCGCAGTGCCACTTTTGGTATTTTTTTTCTTAATTTTTCGATAGTTGAAAAAATTGTTTTTGATAGAGGTCTGCCCATTGCTTTCAAAATCCTATCATCAGTATGTTGAATTGGGATATCAATATACTTACAAATTTTTTCATTTTCGGCAAGTTCTGAAATCAAAACATCAGTAAAATGTGCAGGATGAGTGTATAAAAGCCGTATCCAGTTAAGTCCGTTAATTTTTGCGATTTTTTTCAGAAGCAATGGAAGCACAAACTTTTTATAAATATCAATTCCATACATTGTTGTATCCTGTGCTATAAGAATAACTTCTTTTCTTCCAGTAGCGACAATATTTTTCACATCGTTTATTATAAATTCCATTTTTCTGCTTCTAAAATTACCGCGTAGTTGAGGAATAATACAATAATTGCATCTGTTATTACATCCTTCTGCGATTTTTATGTAAGCATGACTTGGGGGTGTTGAAAATATTTTGGGCTGGGTTGACAGAATAAAGTTGGGTTTGCTTATTTCTAACGTTGCTGAGCAGTTGTTTTTTAATATGTTGGGTAGTTTTACGAAATCAGAACTGCCCAATAGTATATCAATTTTCGGATATTTTGTAAAAAGTGTATCTTTTTCAAGTTGAGGAAGACAGCCGCAGACAACAAATTTCTGTTGTTTTGATTTCTTTTTTGATATTTCTGCTATTTTGCGGTATGTTTCGTTTCTTGCCTGTTTGATAAAAGCGCAGGTATTAAGGATGATGACATCTGCGGTGTTTTGTTTTTCAACAGGCAAGAAGCCGTTATGAGAAAGTTGTCCCGCCATTGTTTCAGAATCAACCAGATTTTTGGGGCAACCAAGCGAAATTATATTTACTTTTTTCATTGTTTCACGTGAAACAATTCGTTTTATTTCAAGATTTTTGGTAATGCTCTGTGAATACAATCAGCAATTTCTTCAAGTTTCTGCTTGTGTGCTGGTGGTGGCTGACCTATCGGATCTTCAATATCAACTTCTCCATAGCCAGCGTAGTCCTTTAACAAAAAAACTTTTTTATTCGCCTGTGGGAATTTTTTTAAAATATACTCTTTATGTCTTTTTTCCATTACAAAAATTAAATCAGAATTATGGATTTCTTTTTCTGTAAGTTGGGTTGAGATATGGTTTGAAAAATCAATACCTGCGTTGTGTATTACTTCTTCTAAATAGCCATAGATTTTGTATTCCGGGTTTGCTTCAATTCCTGCGGAAGACACACTTATATTTGTAATCCCTTTTTCTTTCAATAGATTTTTCAGAATACCTTCCGCCATAACAGACCTGCATATATTACCTGTGCAGACAAAAATTATTCTTTTAACCATACATTCTCCAAATCACCAATACTTTTGAACTCGGATTGGTAGCCCCAGAATAGTGCTTCATTTACATTTTCCGTTTCTTTTAATTTTACCAAAAAATTATAGAATTTTAATTTTGCCCGTTTTTCTATTAAGAATGTTACCAGCGACTCTGCCTGCTGATACCATAAATTCACCTTTTCCGCCTCTGCATTAGATAAATCAAATATCAAGAACTCGTCTATTGGTATTCGTTTAGTTCTATCAAATTGTGGTTTTTTTATTCCAGTAGTTTTGGTTTCTTCATACATAGCGAGCCCTTCGTTAAGCCATTGTGATATTTTTTCTGCTTTACCATTCATAAAATCGTTAAAAATAAGATGTGTGATTTCATGCGAGAGAATATATTTCAGATGTTGCCCTTCAAAAGTGTAAATTTTTCTGTTTAAGACAAATCCGCCAGACCATACCGGCCTTTTTGTTAGTTCTTTATACTGCTGGGCATCTTTATATATGTAAATTGTAAATTTTTCATATGGATTAAAATTATAAAGTTCAGTATCAGCAATAATGGTATTATATATTTTTTCCACAAATTGTGCGGTTTCTTTCACGGAATATTCATCAACCGAAAGAGTAGTATAAACTGTAAAATGAATTGTATCAATCCGATTGAGGCTTTCAGGTAAAATGGGCAGAACTGCCTCAGTATAGACAACATTATCAAATTTTAATCTCTGTAATAATGAAATCTGTTCTTTCAGTGTTTGAAGTTCTTCAAAATTTTGTGTTACAATTTTTGCGTTTCTTGTATCTACAAATTTTACAGCCACCGTCAGAAAAAACCATAAATAGATACCCAGAACAACCCCGATTGTCGCCAGCCAGTAAGACCGTTCAACTTCTAATCCAAAAAGTGTCATAAATAAATTATACAAAAAAACTTGATTTTTGGCAAGTAATTTTATATAATTTTTGTAGATATGAAAAAATTCAAAATTGGCTTGGCATTAGGAGGCGGTGGAGCACGTGGATTTGCACATATTGGTGTTTTACATATTTTAGAAAAAAATAAAATTATACCGGATTTTATTGCTGGTACTTCCATCGGTGCAATTATAGGTGCTGCATATTGTTGTGGGATATCAACAGTAGAAATGGAAAAGGAAGTAGACGAGTTTATCAGGAGCGATATTTACAAAGAACTGGGAGTAGACAAAATGGCTACAACCAAATCGCAAAATATTTTTGATGAATTTTTTGCCAGGTTTAAAGAAAAAACTGTTTTTTTTCTGTCCGGGTTAAGACCGGCATTTTTAGAACAAGAAACAATTATTAAAATGATAGAATTTTTCCTGCCTGATTTAAATTTTGAAGACCTGAAAATTCCGTTTGCCTGTGTTGCTGTGGATATTACCAGAGGGAAAGAGGTTGTATTCTGCAAAGGGCATATACGGGAAGCGGTTTTATCAAGTATTTCTATCCCGGGTATTATGCCACCAGTTAAGTTTGAAGACAACATACTTGCTGACGGCGGTGTAATAGAGATGGTTCCTGTAAAAGTTGTAAAGGATGCTGGCTGTGATTTCTCAATAGGTGTTAATGTAAGTGCCAGATTACCGGAGATATCAGAAAATAAGTTAAAGACAGCGTTTGATATTGCTCACCGAACAGGTGAAATCTCGCTTTCAGTTTTACGAGAACTCCAGATAAAAGATGCTGATTTTATTCTAAAACCGTCAGTCCAAGATATAAAATGGTTTGAGTTAAAAAAATTCTGTGAATGTATCCTCGCGGGTGAAATTGAAACAAATTCAAAACTCATACAACTCAAAAACAAAATTAGAGTCCAAAAATATAAAACATTATTCAAAAGACTATTTTCAACAAGTTGAAGATTCCAGGCTGGAGTCCCACGATGCTTAGAGGGCGGGATTTCTTTTATCCGCAGAACGTTATATGAAATTGCTCACCTAAATATGTAAATGGGAGGAGACAAATGTTAGCTCTATATTTTTGTATTGGCATCGGCGCCATTATATGGATTGTTAATGGAATATGGATAATGCAAGCAATTAAAGAACGTTTTACCAGTGAAGTTTATATCCATACAGGTTTGGGTATTTTCTTTACCTTGTTGGCACTCGAATTAAGTATCGGTATCCGTGGAGCATGGACGCATTTTAGGATTTTTTGGTTAGCAGTGATTGGCTGGATTCTCTATATTCCTTCAGCTATTTTAGTCTTTGGTTCAATGGTCGAACTGAAGCATAAAGGTAAACCAGAAACCTACGATCCGTCTTACACCACTACTTTTTTTGATACTGGGATGTATGGTATTATTCGCCAGCCCATAACTTTGGGAATGACAATTTGGTCTATTGCTCTGATTTTAGTTTTTCAGTCAATTCTTTCGATAATTCTGGCTATAGTATCAATATTTTGTTTCTGGATGTCAGCCAGAAAAGAAGTCGAATACAATATAAAGAAATTCGGAGATGAATACAAAGAATATGTAAAAAAAGTTCCTATGTGGAATATTTTCAAGGGATTAAGAAAATATTTGAATATCTGTTTTTATTGATTATAATTCCCAAAAATCTAAAAATCTGATTTAATACTCTCTGTGTGCTTTGTGTTCTCTATGGTCCTGTGGTGAAGGTTTTTATCTTGTTGTGTTTTTATGGAATTTTTTGTATAATTTTACAGTAGAATTATGGATTTACAAGATTACCTTAAAAAGAAAAAGTTGGTTATTGATAATGCACTAAAAAAATATTTTCTGCAAAATGTGGGTGAGCCGTCAATTATGAATACTGCGATGCGATACAGTATTTTTGCAGGTGGGAAACGACTGCGACCGATTTTGTGTCTTGTTGCATGTGAAATTTGTGAAGGCGATATAAAAGACGTTATTCCAACCGCCTGCGGGATTGAAATGATACATACTTACTCGCTGATACACGATGATTTACCAGCGATGGACAACGACGATTACCGACGTGGAAAATTGACTTCTCATAAAAAATTTGGTGAAGCAATTGCGATTCTGGCAGGTGACGGGCTATTAACAAAAGCGTTTGAAATTATTAACCCAAAAGTTGTAAAAGAAATCGCTATTGCTGCCGGAACTAAAGGGATGGTTGGCGGACAGGTTATTGATACGCAGATGGCAAATGGCAGATGGCAGATGGCAGATGGGAAGCAGAAAATAAATTATATTCACAAACACAAGACAGCGAAGATGATTGAGGTCTCGTTAAAAGCAGGTGCTATTTTGGCTAATGTCTCGTCAGTAAAGATAAAAGCACTCGCTAATTACGGTAGAAAAATCGGGCTTGCATTCCAGATTGTTGATGATATTTTAGATATTATTGGTGATAAAAAGAAACTTGGCAAAACCGGTTCCGACTTAAAAAATAAAAAATTGACATATCTATCTGTTTACGGGCTTAAAAAATCTAAAACAGAAGCCCAAAAACTTGTTAAAAGTGCTAAAAATGACTTGAAGATTTTTGGCAAAAAAGCAGAACCGCTCAAAGCGATTGCTGATTATATCATCCAAAGAGAAAGTTAAAATCCAATTAGTACAATTGTACTAATTGAAAAACCAAAAACTACCGACGAACAAAATTAAAATGTAAGTATTTGCTTACATTTAATAAATACAAAATCAGCAAATCAGCCCGAAACAAGCTTGTCCTGAGAAGCCAAAATTATGAAGATTCTTGATAAGATTGATAAACCATCTGATTTACGAGTGATAAAAAAAGAATTACTTCCACAACTTGCTGATGAAATAAGAGAATTGATAGTTTCGTCTGTCTCTCAAACGGGCGGTCATCTCGCACCTTCACTAGGCACGGTAGAACTTACAATTGCGCTCCACTATGTCTTTGAATCGCCAAAAGATAAAATCGTCTGGGATGTCGGTCATCAAGCATATACACACAAAATTATAACAGGTCGCCGAGAGAAATTTTCAAGATTGCGTCAGATAAACGGGATAAGCGGTTTTCCAAAAATAGAAGAATCAGAATATGATGCATTTGGCGCGGGACATTCGTCAACTGCGATATCCGCTGCATTAGGATTGGCTGTTGCGCGCGATATGAAAAACGAAAATTATCGTGTTGTCGCAGTTGTAGGTGATGGTGCACTTACTGGCGGGCTTGCATACGAAGGGCTTCTTAATGCCGGGCATTCTGGAACAGATATGCTTGTTATTCTTAACGATAACGAGATGTTTATATCTTACCGTGTTGGTGCGTTTGCGGCATATCTTACTAAACTTATTACAGGTGGACTTTACAGCAAACTCTATAAAAAAGTAGAAAAGTTTCTATCTCGGATACATTTCTGGGGTTCTCAAATAATGCGTGTTGCAAAAAGGTTTCGTGTGCTGCTTTTTCCAGGAATGCTTTTTGAAGAAATGGGGTTCGCATATTTGGGTCCTATTGACGGGCATGATATTAATAAACTAATTGAACTACTCACAAAAGTAAAAAACTTAAAAGGACCTATTCTGTTACATCTTATAACAAAAAAAGGTAAAGGCTATAAACCTGCTGAAAATAAACCAACAGAGTTTCACGGTATTGGTAAGTTTGACATAAACACAGGTAATTCAATAACAGAAACTAAAATTCCAACCTATACCCAAATTTTTTCGCAAACACTTGTAAAACTTGCAAAACAAGACGAAAAAATAGTCGCAATTACTGCTGCTATGGCAGAAGGCACCGGGCTTACTGAGTTTCAGAAAGAGTTCCCGAACAGGTTTTTTGATGTCGGAATCGCAGAAGGTCATGCAGTTACTTTTGCAGCCGGACTTGCAACTGGTGGTTATAAACCGGTAGTAGCAATATATTCAACATTTTTGCAACGGGCGTTTGATGAAATAGTTCACGATGTCTGTCTGCAGAAACTACCTGTTGTGTTTGCAATAGACCGTGCAGGTATCGTCGGTGAAGACGGCGCTACACATCAAGGTGCGTTTGATTTATCATATTTAAGAATGATTCCTGATTTGGTAATAATGGCACCTTCCGACGAAAACGAACTCCAGAATATGTTGAAAACAGCACTATCATTGAGTCAACCGGCTGCTATTCGTTATCCACGAGGTTGTGGGGTTGGGGGGGAGGGAGGGGAGATTGGGGGAGGGATTGAAT
>JBFLWK010000088.1 GCA_040757695.1 Elusimicrobiota bacterium | reverse complement strand
GCTTTCACGTCAATTTTTTATAGGTTCCTTTATAATATGTCTCAGCATTTATTAGCAAGCGTGTCTGATGAATCAGACCACCCTATTTCTCATTAGAGAAATGGGAAATTTGCCAAACTACAGATAATTAATTTGTTAACAGTGTCAGACGATAATTTGTAATGTTTTTGTAAGGGGTGATTCTATGAAGATATTTTCTAACGAAGCAGAGATGAATGGAATAATGAAAGTAGCAGAACTAATGTGTATTGCAGCGCGAACAGCGCCAAAGGCGAGAGGAATAGATAACATTGTTACTTCAATTCTGACAGATACAGAAAAAGAGCAACTTGCGGCTAAAATGGTTGAAATAGCAAATAGCGGTTATCGGACGAACACATTTTTGCGTGATGCGGACTGCATAAAAAAAGCAACTGCAATTGTTTTAATCGGGACAAAAATTTCTGTAATCGGGCTTGATTGCGGCTTCTGTGGATTTGAGAATTGTAAAAAATGTGAGGACTTAAAAGGCGTGTGTATTTATAATCCAGGTGATTTAGGTATCGCTATCGGTTCTGCAGTTTCAATCGCATCCGATAATCGGATTGATAATAGGATTATGTATACTGCTGGCTATACTGCTGTAAAAAATAAAATGCTTGGCAGCGATATAAAAATCGCATTCGGGATACCGCTCTCTGCATCAGGCAAAAATATATTTTTTGAACGAAAATAGTTGTTCATTTTTTTGTCTTCTTTCTTATCAGTTCATTGAGTTCTTCTACTAAATCGTGTAATTCATCATCTTTACGAATTTTGATTTCAAACGGCTCACCATCAATTTCCTGTCTCACTATTTTTTCTAATCTGTGGAGTGGTCCTGCAATTTTATGTGAATACCGCAAAGAGAAATAACCTGCAATTACAACAAAAACTATCGTTTCAATTATCAAGAAACTATTTAAACTGAAAAGCATATCTTTTATTCTTGCAACTCCAAAATAATCCAAGTTCATCTTTTCTATAGCAGATAGAAATGTTATATAAATTGTTAAAATCACCACTCCCATCATTGAAAGTAACGAAAAAATAGTAAATATAAAGTACTTGAACTGCAATCGCTTTTTACGAATAACTGTTTTAAAACTGCGTTTCTCCTGTTTAATAGTTAACAAAAGATATTTTAACCACAGTAACTTATTATGAATAAAAGTTTTCATTTTGCCTCCTCTTTTTCTTTTATTTCTTTTTCTATTTCATATGCCTGATTAAAAAATCTTTTTGCTTCCATTCTATCACCTTCGTTTAACAGTACTTCCCCTGTTTTTCTTAATGATTGCACAACTAAAACATCCTCGTTGATTACTGAACTTATCTCTATTGATTGTTTGTAGGATTCAATCGCTTGAGCAGGTTTATGTTGTCTGGAATACGCATCTCCGATTTTGTTTAATAGTTCTGCCATCAATTTCATATCTTCTCTTTTTTCAGAATTTGTCAGAATCTGTAAAATTTGGTTATATGTTTTTACCACATTCTCATATTCATTCACCAACTCATATACAATAGCAAGATTATTCAATACAACAACCATATCACTCAGATTTTCAAGCATCCGTTTTATTTCAAGTGCTTGCTTGTAAAACTGGATTGCCTTTTGGTATTCTTTTAAATTTTTGTAACACAAGCCGATATTGTTCAATGCAATACCTTCAATCTCTTTGGAATATATTTCCTGTGAAATTTTTAATACCTTGCTAAAACTTGTAATTGCAGATTGGTATTTTTTGTCGTTATAAAACTTCAAGCCTTCTCTGTAATACAAGAGTGCTTCCTTTTTTGTCTGAGCGATTAAACCAGAAGTAGTTAAGATTGAGGTTGAAATTAAGATTAAGATAAGTTTTCGCAGCATCTCATTTGTTAAAATCTTCTAACTGCTTGAACAGGTCATCAAACCCTGTTTCTTTTTTGGCAGGTTTTTGTTCGGTTCGCCCGATAGGTTTTTCTGTGGTTTTTTTCTCAATAGTTTCTTTCCGTAGTGTTTCTGTTTTATACTGTCCTAAACTAATTTTTTTGACGATAATTCTCGGTGGCAGTTTACCTTCGTTTAACGCTACCACACCACCAGCATTCCCGTTATAATAAATCCTGAACGGCGCATCTTTGATTGCCGGCTGATATGAGAACCCTTTAATCTCTAACTCGGTTTCCCATTTCGGATGAATTATCAGTTTGCCATTGGCATCTGCGATACCTTTTACAATCGGGATTGAAAACCTGATTTTATACACGCCGTTAACATCCGTCACCGCATTCTCAAACCCGATACCATCAACCATCACCTGTATATTTGGCATTGGAGAATCGTTTTCGTCAACAATTACACCCATCAAAAAACCTTCTACCCAATCAGTGTATTGTGCATTTGAAACAAACAAGAACCGTTTATAGCCGGCAAGTTTTTTGACAACTGCTAAATCTGTAAGACGGTCCGGGTTCAGATTTTCATTTATTGTTGTAATTTTGCCAGTTGTTTTTTTACCAAAAATAAACCCGCAACCGCTAAAAAGGCAATTAAAAATGTAAAATGTAAAATATAAAATGACTAATAAAACCAAACCATAATTTTTAATTTTTAATTTTTCATTTTTCATTTTCATTTTTATTCCCTCTCTTTTTTAGCAATAATTTTATCTATTTCTGCATCTTTCTTTTTTGCCCATCTGTTCTCAGAAAATTTACTTACAAGTAGTTCTTTTATTTTTTTGATTGCATCCGGTTTCTGCGGAAATGTCCAGTACTCCTCAATTATTCGTTGATAGACCTGTATCGCTTCTTTATATCTTGAAACCTGCTCTAAAATTTTTGCTGCCTCTTCTAATGCCCAAGCTGCATACTGGCTTTTTGGATATCTATCTGTAAGCTCCATATATGCTTCTGCGGCTTCATTCCATTGATTCATTCTTGTGAATGCTTCTGCAATTTTTTTCTGTGCTTCATCGCCGTAATAGATATCGCCAAACTGGTCAATATAATACTGGTATTCTGCAATCGCTTCGTTGTATTTCCCGTCGTAATAATACTTTTCTGCCCGTTGAAATTGCTGTACCGCTGCCTGATTTCCCCAGTAATCGCCGGTTCTGACAGGTCTTTTAGAGGCACAGCCGGAGAAGGCAGTGAATAGTGAATAGTGAATAGTGAATAGTAAAAACCAGTTCCAATTTTTAACCTTTAACCTTTCACCTTTAACCTGCTCCATAATCACTCCTTGGGTTGAATATAATATGCTAATAAAATTAATCCACCAGAAACCAAAAATCCTATAATAAGGTCTGCAATGTTCAATTTATGTTCAACAAATTGTTTTATTACAATTGCACTTAAAAATATCTTACTCAAATCGGCAAAATATTTTGCTAATAACTCTTTCTTTTTGTTCATTGTTTCTGACGACGTTCTGAACGTTTAACAAGAATTGTTGCAATTGTAGCAAGAAACAGTAATACTAATCCCACAATAGAAAGCCAACTCATAACTCCTCCATTTAATCTTTATTTATTTTTTTCTTCTACAACCGCCTGAGCGGCGGCAAGTTTGGCAATCGGCACACGGAATGGCGAGCAGGAGACATAGTCCATTTTGACACGGTGACAGAATTTTACTGACTCAGGGTCGCCACCATGTTCGCCGCAGATACCGACTTCAAGATTTTTTCTGGTTTTCCTGCCTCGTTCAATACCGATTTTTATCAACTCACCGATACCTTCAAAATCAATTGTTGCAAACGGGTCGCAAGGCAGTATTTTTTTAGTAAGATAGTCAGGCATAAATCCGCCAATATCATCTCTGGAAAAACCAAAGCCCATCTGTGTTAAGTCATTAGTTCCAAATGAAAAAAACTCAGAAACTTCAGCGATTTTTCCAGCGGTTAGAGATGCTCTCGGAATTTCAATCATTGTACCAAATAGATACTGAATTTTGTTTAAGCCAAATTTCTTTAATACTTCCTGATAAACCCGCTCAACAATTCTTTTCTGGTTTTTTAGTTCTTCCACAATCCCTACAACAGGTATCATAATTTCTGGTATTATTTTTTTGCCTTGTTTTACGAGTTCGGCGGATGCCTCAAAAATCGCACGAATCTGCATCTCAGTAATTTCAGGATAGGTGATACCCAGCCGGACACCACGATGTCCCATCATTGGATTTGACTCATGTAGCGCATTTGCTCTATTGTTAAATTCGTCGTCGGTTATGCCTAACGCATCTGCAAGTTTTTTTCGTTCATCTTCTCGTTTCGGAACGAATTCATGCAACGGCGGGTCTAAAAGCCGAATCACAACCGGGAAGCCCCCCATCGCTTCTAGTGTGCCTTTAATATCATCTTTGACAAACGGGAACAGTTCGTCAAGCGCTTTTTTGCGTTCCTGCTCATCTTTGGATATTATCATTTTCCTCAATAAAAACAATGGCTGTTCAGAACCTTTCCCGTAAAACATATGTTCTGTTCTAAAAAGTCCGATACCTTCAGCACCAAAATTTCGTGCACGTTTGGCATCTTCAGGCGTATCCGCATTTGTTCTAACACCAAGTTTTCTGACTCCGTCGCATAATTTCATAAATTTTACAAAATACGGATTTTCTTCTGCTGCTTTTACCATTGGAAGTTGCCCGCGATATATGTAGCCTTTAGAACCGTTAAGCGTGAGCCAGTCGCCTTCTTTCAGAATGACATCGCCGACTTTCAATATTTTTTCTTGATAATCAATATGAAGTTCTCCAGCACCGACGATACAGCACTTACCCCAGCCTCGTGCAACAAGTGCAGCGTGTGATGTCATTCCACCTCTTGCAGTCAAGATTCCTTTCGCAGCACGCATACCTTCAACATCTTCCGGATTCGTTTCCTCTCGGACAAGTATTACATTTTTACCAGATTTTGTCCAAGTAACCGCTTCATTTGCAGTAAAAATAATCATCCCTGTAGCGCCGCCAGGACCTGCTGGTAGCCCTTTTGCAATCGGTTTAGAATTTTTTTCTGAAATCGGGTCTACAATCGGATGCAGCAGCTCGTCAAGTTGAGACGGTGCTATTCGCAGAACTGCGGTTTCTTTTGTAATCAGTTTCTCATTCACCATTTCAACAGCCATTCTGACCGCGGCAGGACCGTTTCGTTTCCCAACACGGCATTGTAACATCCACAGTTTACCTTCTTGAATTGTGAACTCAATATCCTGCATATCTTTATAGTGTTTTTCAAGTTTTTTCTGATAAGAATCAAGTTCTTGATACAGTTCTGGCATCGCTGTTTCAAGTGAGGCAAGATTTTTGTTCTGCTCCGTTTTGCCCTGCTCGTTAATCGGATTAGGCGTTCTGATACCTGCTACGACATCTTCGCCTTGTGCATTAACAAGCCATTCGCCATAAAATATTTTTTCGCCTGTAGCAGGATTTCTTGTGAATGCAACGCCGGTTGCAGATGACTCGCCCATATTCCCAAAAACCATCGCCTGAACATTTACCGCAGTACCCCACTCGTCTGGAATATTCTCTATCCGACGATAAGATATTGCGCGCTTACCATTCCAGGATTGAAACACTGCGCCGATTCCGCCCCATAACTGTTCTCGCGGGTCTTCAGGAAAATTTTTGCCAAGCACCTCTTTCACTTTTAACTTATAAATTTCAATTAGTTCCTTTAAGTCATCAGCAGTTAAGTCAGTATCCTGTTTCACACCTTTCTTTTCTTTCATTTTTTGCAATTCTTTTTCTAACTGCTGACGGATACCTTTGCCTTCTTGTGGCTCAATCCCTTCCGCTTTTTCCATCACAACATCACTATACATTTGTATAAGTCGGCGATGCGCATCATAGACAAATCTCGGATTATTCGTTTTTTTGATAAGCGCTTCTCGGGTTGCAGTATTTAAGCCGATATTTAATACCGTCTCCATCATACCCGGCATTGAGCGTCTGGCACCGCTTCTGACGGAAACTAAAAGCGGATTCTCCTTATCACCGAATTTACAATCCATTAAACTTTCAACTTTTTCAAGTGCATCTTCAACCTGTTTTTTCAGTTCAGGCGGATATTTTTTTTTGTTTTTGTAATATGCTGTGCAGACATCGGTTGTGATTGTAAAACCTGCCGGGACAGGCAACCCAATTTTTACCATCTCGGCAAGATTGGCACCTTTACCGCCTAACAGATTTTTCATTTTTTCGTTTCCATCCGCATGACCTTTACCAAAAAAATATACATACTTTTTTGCCATATAATATCAGTGGTTATGTGATTAAGTGATTAAGTGATTAAGTGATTAAGTGCTGGATTGGCAAGCCCAGACAAGTCGGGGTGCGCAATGACATTACTAACCACTAACCACTTATCCACTTTTTGTTACTGCCTTTCACTGCCTCCTACGAACCCATTTTTATCAGAAATACGACTCGCCTATTTTTTGCCCTGTTTTCTTCAGTATCATTGGAATCAATAGGTTTATGTTCACCATATCCGATTGCTGCTACTTTTTCAGGCGGGATTCCATGCTTTTGAACAAGATATTTTACCACATTCGTTGCACGCGCAGTTGAAAGTTCCCAATTAGATGCAAACTGTGAAGTCGCTATCGGAACATTGTCGGTATGCCCTTCAACTATAAGTGTATTTTTTTCAAGTTTCATTCCACTTATTAGTGCAGGTGCTATTTTATCAATATACATTTTTGTTCCGGGTAAAAGTTCAGCACTGCCTGAAACAAAAAATGGAACTGTCTTTTGCTCCTGCAAAGAAATTTGTAATCCTTCTTTTGTCATCTTTGATTCACCGGCAATCTGTTCTTTTGCCATTGTTTCTTTTACCTCTTTTGCCGCTTTCTGCATCGTGCCTGAAAACGCAGCTGCTATTGCATACATCATTATAAAAAATGCACAGAGTTCAGTCATTAAATCAGCGTAATTAACAAGCCATGGCGGTGCAGCGTGACCTACCTGTGAAACTCTCGGGTCGTTTTCAGAAATATAGCCTCGCGGTGATTTTAGTATCATATATTATTTCCCGGCTGATTTTATTGCTAAACGTTGCGCTGGCTCAAGATACGCTTTCAGATTTGATTCCATAATTATAGGACTTACACCTGATTGTAAAAGTAAAACACCTCGTATAACTATTTCTTTTACAAGTAGTTCTTCTTCAGACCGGCGTCGTAATTTTCCTGCCATCGGATAAAACAAAAGATAGCCGGCTGAAAGACCGTAAAATGCTGCCGAAAGTGCTAATGCCATTCTGGCTGGCACTTTTGACGGGTCGTCAACACTGCTTAACAGCAAAATCATTCCTAAAACAGTACCGATAATCCCAAATGCAGGTGCGTAAGTACCAAGCGAGTTAAAAATTTCCTGACCAACTTTGTGCCGTTCCCTAATAAATCCTATTTCTGTATCCAACATATTTCGTATAAATTCCGAGTCAAAACCGTCTATTACCAACTGGACGCCACGCCGCATAAAATCGTTTTTCACATTTTTTACATCACCTTCTAACGAAAGGATTCCTTCGGTTCTCGCTTTTTTGGTAAAATCAACAAATGTGGTAACGATTTCGGTTGTATCTTCACCAGTGGTTAAAAGTACTTTTCTTAAAACTTTTCTTACACCTAAAACCTGACTTAACGGATAATTGACAAGTAGCGCACAAAAAGTCCCACCAATTACAACTAAAAAGCCTTCTGCATTAACAAAAAGTTTTAGCGCACCAACACCCTGCTGCAGAACAATTGCTCCGACAGCTAAAAATAAAAATACGATTATGCCACCAACTGTCGCTATATCCATAAACTATTCCTCCATCATTTATTATGTATTTTTTTCTTTAATTCAATAATTTTATTTGCTACTTCATCAGGTGATTCTTTAACTATTGTGCTTTTACCCGTCGTTAAAAGAATAGTGGTGTTCGGATGACACTCAATGTTTTCTATCAGGTCAGGATTGATATAAATTTCTTGACCATTAAGTTTTGTCAGTTTTATCATTGAATTTATTATATAATTTTTTACCGAATTGTCAAGCATTTTTTTAATAATAAAAAAAATCCTCACTTATGGCGGTTGATGTAAATCAACTTTAAGCGCGGATTTTTAACCTGTTATTTATCTTATTTTTTCTGCTGATACAACTGCCCAGCTTTATTAAAATGTTCTCTCATCAGTTTCCTTTTTTCTCTGCCATTTGTAGTTGCAGACCATTGGTCTGCTCCCAGTCCCTCTGTCCCTCTGTTTCCCTGTCTCTCCGTCCCTCTGTGGCTCTGTCGCTCGTTTATGTCATTCCCGAATGCTGTTATCGGGAATCCAGTTGTCGTATTGCTCGTAAGTCAACCAATTCAACCCCGTTGTATAATAAAATAAAATAAAGTACATAAAGTTCAAAAGAGCAAGACACACATG
>JBFLWK010000087.1 GCA_040757695.1 Elusimicrobiota bacterium | reverse complement strand
TCCCGATAGGGACATTCGGAAATGAATACCCCGTCCCTGCGGGACACCCCTTTTGAGAAAAGGGGAATGACAGTATGAGATTGCTTCGTCATTTCATTCCTCGCAATGACTGCACTGTTAACCATTTCTTTAACCTCTGGCAAAAGCATAACAAAAAATCTGCATTTTGTCAAGCACATTTTTTATTTTCAAAATTTTACTGTAAATGCTATTTTGTGTGGAATATTTAATTCAGCGAATTCGGTTGACCAGTCTAGTGAGAATTTTTCAGCAAATGAAACCCCTAAACCTATTGTAAAACTGTTCCTATCCGGTAAGAACCTGCAGCCAGCTCGCAGAAAATATTTTTCAAAAATAGAATACTCAAGACCTGCGGAATTATACAGATTATTTTCTTTGAATAGATAAAAACTGTCAAAAATGAACAGCAGAGAGTGTGTAGCCCCCGAATTTATTCGGGGGTGAGCGAAGCGAATAGGGAAATTGTAAGAGATACCGCTGCGAACCAGAAACGGCAGCGATTCTTTTTGGCTTCTGTATTTTAATGAAGTGCCAAAATTTTGTGCTGCGAGACCGAACCTGAATCTGTTATTGGTTGATTTTAGTTGCAAGCCCATATCAAATGCGATTGCTTCAGAAGCATAACTTTCAACCAGTTTTGAAGATAGATATTTCAGGTTATAGCCAAGCGCTACATTTTTGGAACTGTAGCCACCCCAGCCGAGTGTTGCTAAACAATCTGATTGTGCAACAACATTTCGTGAAGTTCCATCTACATAATTTATTTCAATTCTCCCGCCGTTAAGATAGAAAATGCCGACTGCAAACTTTTTTAACCCGTACAGCACTGCTGCTTGAGAATCGTCTGTCAAGCCCAATGCAAATGATGATGCAAGTTGTTTCTGTGGAATATCAGGCAGCAACGCAGGATTGTAGAATATTGCATACACATCGCCTGATAACGATGTCCCACTGCCACCAAGTGCTGTCTGCCTTACACCGTTTGCCGATAATAATGTTACACCCGCAGTTGTGCCAGTACCTTTGCTGTAAAGACAGGTGATTAAGTGATTAAGTGAATAAGTTATTAAAAGCAAGTGAATAAGTGAATAAGTGAATAAGTGAATAGTAAATACAAACCACCTAACCACATAGCCACTTAACCACTTGAAGTTCACTAACCACTTAATCACTTTTCTTATCGGATTACACATATTTTTTTTGTTGCTTTATAGCCGGGCGCTGAAATATGGACTAAATAAATACCGGAGGCAACTGCTGAATTCTCATCATTCCGACCTTCCCAGTCAACAGAATTAATACCTGCAGGGATATACTCGTCTACCAGTTTTTTTACCAGCCGACCATCCAGCGTATAAATGTTGATTATGGTATGCCCATCTTGTGCAGTTTTGTAATAGATGGTTGTCTTTTCAGCACCGGGCACAAATAAATTATTCACGGGCTTGATGTTGTTCGGCTTATTTGTTAAATCAGCATAACTGACTGCTGCGATTCCTGTGAAATTGTTGTTGTTAGAATAGTAGCCCGAAATTGTAACGGTTAAACTTGCTGGTAAAAAATTATAGTCGGCTTTAGCAGGTGTTATTGTATAAGTTGCATCTGATAAGTCGGTAAAAACATAATAGCCAGAAGTATCAGTTCGTGTTTCCGTGTAAGAATTGGGGGGGGTTACAGACGACAGATAGACAACTACATCAGACATTGCATTGCCTGCGCTGTTTCTTACATAGCCGCTAATAAATGGTTTATACGAGACGGTAAACGATGAAAATTGCACATAATTTGAGATGTTCAAGACATTGACCATACTCGGCTGATTGTTGTATTTGTCTGAATATGGTGGAGTAAAACTTTGACGCTCGCCTGGCCAGAGGTCTGTTGCATCACCGAGATTTAGTGACGGGTCTGAGTAATCCGCTTCCTCTACATCCACAGTTCTGTGCGAATAGTTGTTCAATGCATTATTCAGTTTCCGCTGCTCAAATGAAACACCGTCAATTGTGCCTTCATCAATATGCCAGATAAGAAGCCCGTCACCAGGTGTCTTCGGTGAATATGCGGTTTTTGAGGTATGACAGACAAGAAAATACTCGGTTCCTTCTTCTGAATCGGCTGAGTTCAGTTTATACACGGTGTCTGGGTTTGTCTCAAACGGGTATGTTGTAAATTCTTTTGTACCTGACGAGATTTCAACAGGTGTAAGCCAGCCGAGTTTTTCTTTTTCCCAACAAGATGGATGGGGTGGATAAAACCCGTTATACAGCCACGGTCCATAATCCATTATAGACCATACACCAACCTGTGTTGCTCCACCAGAAACACCTGTGGAATACAAATCCCAGAGCCCGAGTTGATGTCCGAACTCATGGCAGGTAACACCTATAGGGCTTACTGGACTGCCTAAATTATCACTTTTTTCTCTCGCAGGTACAATAGTGCCTTCTTCAAACCCAAAAGTATTCGTGAATGGACCGATATAACAAGACCAGATATTCCCATCATTTGCGCCATCGCTGGTTGATTCGTTCCCGTAGCCGGCATGTGCAACCATCACACCATCAAAATTATAAATGGACACTTGTCCACATATATTTAAGGCATCTATCACAAGTTGACCAAGCGATGATTCCGTATCCGCACCATAAGTAGACATCGGGGTTGATAGTGTGAATGGTGTTTCAGTGCCTGTTAATGTAGAAGTTGAGCCACCGTTATAAAAAAATGTAATATCTAAATTGAGTTTTTCGTAAGATGCCTCTTTATAAAAATTTTTCAGATAGCCAAATGTGGTGTTAAACCCAGTAATATCAGATGATGTCATTGTTTCACTACCAGAAGTATTTGAGCCAGCGGATGCGAAATTGACCAAAATCACAGCGATTTTTCGTGTACCAGTTGTAGTGATTGTCCGTTCTATACGTTTTTGAGGTAAAGGACGTACATATTCTTTCGGACCGGGATTTTTGCCGTTGATATGTGGAACAGCAAAAAGATAGATGGCTAGATGGCTAGATAGAAAGATAGATATTAAAAAAGGGACGGAGCAAATTTTTCTACACAACTTCAGTTGGGGTAAATAGGACCTAAGTCCTGATATACCCTGCACTAAAGTGCAGTAGAAATGGAAAACGAAGCAAATTATCTTTCGCATAAAGTAAAAAATAGTGGCTTAAACAATATAATGGGTTTGCTAACACAGTTATTAACAATTATGGATAACTTACTAACAATAACCACTTTAAATAAAAATTGGAAAATAGTTTAGTTTCACTGAAAACGCAGAATTTTCGCAGATTACGCAGAGTTTTTTATATTATCTCTGCGTTTTCTCATTCTTCGCGTTCTATTGTAGGCACGAACTGTGTTCGTGCTTGGGTGTTAGGCTTCAGCCTAAACTAAAGTTTAGCACCCAGTCGGGCGAACAAGTCTTTAAAAGACTAAAGTCTTAAATCATTTTATGCCACTTCTACAATAGAGCACGAAAAATCCGTTTTCTGTGGTATTTTTGCGTAATCTGCGGATATTTTCAGCAAAAAACTTACCTTTTACAAAATTGGAACGCGTGAAATTAAAAATAGCTCCGTCCCTTTATTCTTAAAGCATCGTAGAAAACAGTTTTTACTAAAACTGGAAAGAAATCATTACAGAAGCGGCGCCTGCGGCTGGGATCTCCGTATCTGAACTAACCTTAACATTCTGGGATGATATCGCACCACCAGCATCAAGCACAAAATGAAACAAGTTCAAGCCCAGCCCAGCGGTATATGCGAGTTTAGATTTTGACTCTGCAATGTTTTTCATCAAGCCAGCTCGTAATGCTAAATTGAGCCATTTTCGGTTCACCAAATTAAACTCGTTGCCAAGCCCCCATAATTGAGAATAGTAATTGGTGAGTGCGGTTTCGTTTTTGGTTATATCAATATCAGATGCAATCGTCCACCAGTTAAACGGCCAGACAGCGAGCCCTGCCCTTATTTGTGGTTTAAGTGTGTATTTTAACGGCTCTCCAGCAGTTTTTGCAGACGCCGGCTGGGTAAGTTTTGGCGAGTTGATATTTCTTAACAGAAGCCCACCGTGTATTTTTTTCTTAAATGGTGAAGGAAGCCGTTTCTTAACCAAAAGCCCTAAATCTATACCAATTGCCTTTGACCTCGCATAACTATCTTTGAGTTCACCCTCTATAACTTTAGAATCTATATCTTTTTTACCACCGTCTGTAAGCGAAAAATAACGTTCAACATTCAGTTTTGAATATGCGATATAACCTTCAATATATTTCACATTCGCGCCTGCATAAAGCCCTTTTAACACACCACCAAGAACTGTAGATGATTGAACATATGGCACTTTCATCCCGTAGCCAAGCGATGCCTCAAATGTTGACGCACCACGAACCGTGACACCTGTCTGGTTCTTGCTGATAGAACCCGCTTGAGTTGACGAAAGAAACTCAGTTATAAGTTTCCGCATACTTTCAATCTGGTTGACATAATCAACAACCTCTTGAGCGGAAAGCGGTGTTATTCCGAGTGCCTTTGCAGTATCTGGGTCGGTTGCTGCATTTATTACTACATTAGCAATCGCTTGGTTTACTAACTTAGGGATATCATCAACACTTGTAATCCCAAGTGCTGCGGCTTGTTCTTTAAAAGCAGGATTGTTTTTAAATTGTTGTTGGAGTTGTGCCTCAAGTGCATCGGTAACCTCTGCAGTAACACCGAATTGCTTCTGAAGCGTATCCGTCATATCTGTTAAAATCCCACCTGATAATGTGGTGGCTGCGCCATTTAAGCTATTTTTGTCATTGGGATCACCTGGTGGCGGGTCATAAATATTCAACGGTTTACCGTTCGCATCCTTATGAGTTTCTCCAAATTTGGTATTAATCTCAACCGCTTTATCGGCAATATCACCTAAATCAACACCTTGTGGAACTTCTGGAATACCATCTGTTTTTTGAACTGCTCCCACCAATTTTTTTGGTGAAGTTGCAAATGTAGACGAGCCAAGCCCGATGTTAAAATCAAGTATCGGATTAAAGCCAAGTGTTGTAAAATTATTCACAGAAAACGCAAAATGGCTCACCCGGATATTCGCACCTGCTGAAACATCAAGCAACAACCCTTTTTTAGGGTCACTCAAGCCTGCTTCTGGGTCTGCAAGTTTTCTTATCTCATCAATCATCTCAAGATACGAAGATATCTGGTCAAGCGATAAGGCGCTGCCTATTCCTGTTCCTGTTCCCGTTCCCATATTTTGTCCCTTCTGTGCATCTTGAACCTGATTAAACTTATCCGCAATACCCATCACCCTGTCTGATGCATCAGTAAGCGATTTCACCACATCACCAGTTGTCTCTGCTTGAACACCTACTGGTATCTGGACATCTACATCCCTGCCAATACCAAGTCCTGCAGGATTGTAGTACTGCGTAAGTGCATCTTCTGCAACTGCGACAAACGCACCACCCATACCAAGTGGCCGTGTGCCAAGAATCTTGAATGATTCAGAGAAACACAGATGAACACAGATAACACAAAGTGTCATTCCGAGTGAAACGAGGAATCTCGTTTTTGAGATTGCCACGGCTACGCCTCGCAATGACAGATAAACACAGATAAAAAACTTTTTCATAGACCCCCCCAATAACGGCAAGTTACAGGTTAAAGGTTACAGGTTAAAATTACAACAAAATACTTTAGCATTTGACCTTTAATCTTTAATTTATACCTTTAACCTTTAACCTTTTACCTGCCTTTTAAGTGCCTTCCTGCCAGCTTGAAAGATATTTTTTCTGCTCGGGCGTTAGTTTATCAATTTTAACACCGAGTGTTTCAAGTTTCATCTCTGCAATTCTGTCATCAATCTCTTTCGGCACTGGATAAACTTTATTTTCTAACTTCTTGCTTCTTGCTTCTTGCTTCTGCATCGCCAGCCACTCCACAGCAAGCGACTGGTTCGCAAAACTCATATCCATCACACACGCCGGATGTCCTTCCGCAGATGCAAGATTGATTAGCCGACCATCTGCAAGCAGATAAATTTTTCTATTGTTTTTAAGTGTATATTCCTCTACATACTCCCTTACTCGCTTTACTCGCTTACTTGCTTTCTTTAGTGCCGGTATGTTTATCTCAACATTGAAATGACCTGAATTACAAACGATTGCGCCATCTCTCATTTTCAGAAAATGCTGGCTATCAATAACATTTATATCACCAGTCAAGGTAACGAAAATATCGCCGATTTTTGATGCTTCTATCATCGGCATAACGAGAAAACCATCCATCAATGCCTCAATCGCTTTCAAGTGGTCAACCTCGGTAACAATCACATTCGCACCCATACCTTTGGCACGCATTGCTACACCTCTACCACACCAGCCGTATCCAGCCACAACAAAGTTTCGGCCTGCTAACAGCACATTTGTAGCACGGATAATTCCGTCAATTGTTGATTGACCGGTTCCGTATCTGTTATCAAAAAAATGTTTTGTGAGCGCATCGTTGACTGCAATGATTGGATATTTCAGAACACCCTCTTTCGCCATCGCTTTCAGCCGAATCACACCCGTCGTTGTTTCTTCGGTGCCGCCGATAATACCGTCAACCGTCAACCGTGAACCGTGAACCGTCGTCACGAGGTCTGCACCGTCGTCCATTGTGATTTGCGGCTTGGTAGCAAGAACCGATTGGATATGTTTGTAGTAGGTTTTGTTATCTTCGCCTTTTATAGCAAAAACAGGAATGCCGAAATCTTTCACCAAAGTTGCGGCAACATCGTCTTGTGTAGAAAGCGGATTGGATGCACAAAGTGCGACCTCAGCACCACCACATTTAAGCGTCCACATCAGGTTTGCTGTCTCTGTTGTGACATGCAGACATGCGCCAATTCTGGTATTTTTTAGTGGTTTCACTTTTGCAAATCGTTTCCTAATAAGCCGTAGAACCGGCATGTCCCGTTCAGCCCATTCAATCCTATTTCTGCCAATTTTTGCCAACTTCAAACTCTTAATATCGTAGTTCATCATTACCCCTTTTAACGGCAAATTCCAAACTCCAAAAATGTCATTCCCGAGTGCTACCGTCGGGAATCCCAAATAACAAATCCCAATTTTTCAATTAGTCCAATTGGACTAATTGAAAAATCAAAAATCACCGACGACTAAAATTCAAATGTAAGCATTTGCTTACATTTTTTTTGACGGGATTAACAGGATTAACTTCTGTTTCTTATCCTGTAAATCCTGTCAGAATCTTTTTTTTCTGCGGCTCTGCGGGTTGGTTTTATTTTACTGCTGATTTTAGTTCTGCAACTTTATCCGTTTTTTCCCATCGGAATTCGTTTCTACCAAAATGACCGTAAGCAGCAGTCTTCTGATAAACAGGTTTATAAAGTTCAAGTGCTTCTATTATCCCGCGTGGTGTAAGCGGAAAAATCTTTCGGACTGCTTTTTCAAGTTTAGCATCTGCAACACCTGTGCTAAGCGAATCCACCATAATTGAAACCGGTTCCGGTACACCGATTGCATATGCGAGTTGGATTAAACATTTTTCAGCAAGCCCCGCAGCTACTATGTTTTTAGCGATATATCTTGCCATGTAACATGCAGAACGGTCAACTTTGGTTGGGTCTTTGCCTGAAAACGCACCACCACCGTGTGGCGCCATTCCACCGTAAGTATCCACAATAATTTTTCTGCCGGTCATTCCAGTATCTGATTGCGGACCTCCGACAACAAACCTGCCTGTCGGATTGATAAAACAGTCCGTCTTGAAATTGAGCTTTTTAATCAGATTTTTCGGGATTGTCGGCAGTATTACTGCGTCTATTATTTCATCTCTTGCCCAGTTCGCAAGATTATTTGTTTTTTTATCAACGGACTCCTCAGTATGCTGTGTGGAAACGACTATTTTATCAACTGCAACAGGTTTGCTGTTAATATATCGTACCGTTATTTGTGATTTACCATCAGGTCCTATATACTTCAATATTTTTTTCTTTCTTACTTCGGCAAGTCGCATTGTAAGTTTATGTGCAAGCATTACTGGCAGTGGCATAAGTTCTGCTGTTTCGTTACAAGCATAACCAATCATAAGTCCCTGGTCGCCTGCGCCTATTTCCTTGCCTTTTTTTCCAACACCTCTGGCTATATCGGGTGATTGACGACCTATCGCATTTAATATCCCACAGGTTTCATAGTTGAACCCGTATTTTACATGGGTATATCCAATCGTTTTAATAACATTTCTTGCTAGTTGCTGAATATCCACATATGCAGAGGTTGTTATTTCACCTCCGATAATTAAAAGCCCGACGGTAATATATGTTTCACAGGCAACCCGACAGCTGAAATTATTTTTTAACGGCGGGTCTAACCGATAGACCTCGTCTAATACTGCATCTGAAATCTGGTCACAAACCTTATCCGGATGACCTTCCGTCACCGATTCCGAAGTGAACACATAATCTCCAGTAAACATTTTCGCCTCCTAAAAGCACGAATAACTCATCACGAATGTTATCACGAATTACTACTGAAAATATAGAAACTCAAAAATTTATATTCGTGTCTTGTTCGTGATGTCTGCTTTTATTCGTGTTTTTATTCGTGATTTAATATACTGTAGTTTGGCAAATTTCCCATTTCTCTAATGAGAAATAGGGTGGTCTGATTCATCAGACACGCTTGCTAATAAATGCTGAGACATATTATAAAGGAACCTATAAAAAATTGACGTGAAAGCC
>JBFLWK010000086.1 GCA_040757695.1 Elusimicrobiota bacterium | reverse complement strand
TGTGCTTTATGAGGAAGTGTTATTGAAGAGCCGTGTGTGGGCAATCTGCAAGCACGGTTCTGCGAGGGGCACGACAGCCCGATAGGGCTGTCACCACAAGGAGGTTATAAAGATGTCTACTCAACAATGAAAAAATACAAGAATCTTTAGGTTATTAGATAATCCAAAAGGAATATATGATATTAGAATTACTTTCAAGAATAATAAAATTGTTAAAATCTTTTGGTTTACCAATACAGATTGGGCGAATATTATTCAAGAAGGGTGCAAAATGTATGGTTTGCCAACAAATCCTCATGATTATTACCAAGAGTCTATTGTTGATGAGAATAACGAAGAAAGAAAATATAGCTATAGTGAAGATATTTCATGGAGTGACGATAAAACATTATTTACTACTACCCTTTGTATAGGAATGGATGAAGATACTCAACAAGGCATGGTTATCATAGTTGTAAAGTCAATAGAAATTAGGGATTTATTGAAATGATGAAAATATTTTTCCATCAAAAATTATTTGGAAATATTTTTTTGTTGTTTAAGAAAAGCAAAAAAATAGGTGTAATAAAAAATGGATAACTTAACAGAAAAGGAAAAAGTGGCGATAAAGGAGCTTGTGGATGGGTTAAAGAAACTTTACGGGGATAATCTATCCCGTTTAATTCTTTACGGGTCAAAAGCCAGAGGCGATGCTGAACCGGACTCTGATATAGATATTTTAGTAGTTCTAAAAAAAATGGGTTTAAGATTTGATGAGATTGAACGGATAGGTGAAATTCGTGCACCAATTTGCCTCAAATATAATTTGGTAATTTCAGTTATGCCAATAGAAAAAAAATGGGTAGATGCGGACTATAAAACTATATTTGTTCATAATGTATTAAAGGAGGGAGTGCTTTTGTCTATATGACCAAACAAGATGAAATTAAAAAACTAATAGAAAAAGCTGAACGGAATATAAGGTCAGCAAACGATGAGTTAAATAAAGGAAATTATGACATATCCGTTTCAAGAAGTTATTATGCGATGTTTTATTGTGCAGAAGCACTATTACTCACAAAGGATTTAAGGTTCTCAAAACATTCAGGTGTTCATTCAGCATTTGGTGAATATTTTGCTAAAACAAAAGAAATAGAACCTAACTTGCATAGAATATTGTTAGATGCGTTTGAAAAAAGAAGTAACGGAGATTATGAATATGTAATAGAAATAACAAAAGAAGAGGCAAAAAAAGTTGTAAATGATGCAGAATATTTTATTACGGAGATAAAAAAGAAATTGAAAAAGTATTTAAGAAATGAGGAAAAAACCGATTGTTGCGATTGATGGTCCTGCGGGTGCGGGGAAATCAACGATAGCAAAAATCGTTGCCAGAGAACTCAGGTATCTTTATATTGACACAGGTGCGATGTATCGTGCGATTACTTGGAAGGCACTCAATCACAAAATTGATTTAAGAAACAAAGAAAAAATTATTCAACTTGCTAAAAAAACGGATATTAATCTTGTTCAGACTGACGACAAATTAAAAATTTTTGTAGACAACAAAGATGTTTCTGAAAAAATTCGTTCTGAAAATGTAACAAAAAACACAAATACCGTTGCAGCGATTCAAGGTGTCAGAGCAATTTTAAGACGGAAACAGCGGCAAATTGGCAAAAACGGTGGTGTGGTGATGGAAGGTCGGGATATAACAACTGCTGTTTTTCCGGATGCTGAAAAAAAATTCTATCTTGATGCCAAGCCTAAAGAGCGTGCCTTAAGAAGATGGAAAGAATTAAAAATGAAAGGGCAGAAAGTTTCGCTGACAAAAATTGCTGAAGCAATAAGGCGAAGGGATTATCGTGATAGGAACCGAGGTATCAATCCATTAAGAAAAGCGAAAGATGCGATAGTAATTGATTCTACCAATATGTTACCGTATCAGGTTGCTGAAAAGATTTTAACAGAAGTTCAGAAAAGTAAAGAATGATTTACTGGTTAGGCTGGTTAGCATTTAAGTTAATTTTTACTACACTTTATCGTCGGCAAACAAGTGGTCTTAATAATTTGCCTCAAGCGGGCCCATATATTTTAGCAGCAAATCATTTAAGTTATGCAGACCCGCCACTTGTAGGGACTTGCATAAGAAAGCAGATATATTTTATCGCCAAGAAACAACTTTTTAAGATTCCGATTTTGGGCTGGCTGATAAAGCATACAAATGCTTTCCCGGTTGATAGAGATGCGGTTGATATTAGTGCGCTAAAGAGTGCGCTAAAAATTTTACAAAACGGAAATATACTTTTAATTTTTCCCGAAGGAACGCGGTATAAACCGGGTAAAACCAGAAAATTAAAAAACGGTGCGGCTATGTTGGCGATAGCGACTAATTTACCTGTTATACCTGTTGCAGTAATAAACTCCGACAATCTTTTTAAGTTTAGAAGATTAAAAGTAAAATTTGGAACACCGCTGAAATTCGACTCTAAAGAAAATTATGATACAATTACAGAAAGAATAATGTCCGAGATAGAAAGTATGAAAGACGATACAGACAGATGTAGTATATGAAAATTATAGTTGCTAAACGAGCTGGTTTTTGTTTTGGTGTTCGTCGGGCGATTAACTTAGCGTTGAATCTATCAAAAAAAAGAAACAATGTCTATACAATAGGTCCGATAATTCACAATCCACAGGTAGTCAGAAAACTTGAAGAACAAGGTATAAAAATGTGTGATAATTTAGCAGAGATAAAAAACGGTTCTGTAATCATTCGGGCGCATGGTATTCCCAAACAGCTCCTGAAAAAGATTCAGCAAAAACGTTACCATCTAAAAATTTTTGATGCAACCTGTCCATTTGTTACAAAATCAAAAAAATATGCTCAAACACTTGCAAAAAAAAATTATCGTGTGATAATCATCGGGAATCCTGACCATCCGGAAATAAAATATATTATATCATATCTTCCCGAAAACAGTATTGTGTTAAATTCAGTTTCAGATATTAAAAAACTGGTATTTTGTAAAAAAATTGGAATCATCTCACAAACCACGCAATCGCCGAAAAATTTTATCAAAATTGCTTCACAGCTTTTAGGATTTTCTAACGAGTTCAAAATTTTCAATACAATCTGTCCCGACGCTATAAACAGGCAAAACGAAACAGTAAAACTGGCTAAGAGCTGTGATATTATATTAGTGATTGGTGGTAAAAACTCTGCAAATACGAGACGGCTTTTTACAATTTCAAAGAAAATACGAAAAGAAACATATTATGTAGAGAACGCAGACGAAATAAAAAACAAATGGTTAAAAAATGTAGACTCTGCAGGGATTGTAGCAGGTGCTTCTACACCAGATTGGATAATAGAAGAAGTCGTAAATAGACTGAGGAGATTAGAGATTAGAAATTAGAGATTGGAGGATTACACAGATGGAAGATATGGTGATGGATAAGATGCCTGAGTTTCAGCAGTTGAAACCAGGTCAGATTATTAAGTCAAAAGTGATAGCAGTATTCAATGACAATGTGGTTGTGGATTTAGGCTTAAAAACAGATGGGTTTTTGAGTGTGAATGATTTTCAAACAATTCCGTTGGTTGGTTCTGAGATTGATATTTATATATCTCATTTCAATCCCAGGAACGGCTTACCAGTAATTTCTTACACAAAAGCAAAAGAGATTCTAATATGGAAAAAAGTAGAAGAAACTTTTAAATCAGGCGAAATTATTGAATGTAAAATATCCAAAAAAATCAAAGGTGGCTATGAGGTTGACATAGATGGTATCTGTGCATTTATGCCGTCTTCACATCTATCAAAAAAACATATTAAAAAAGAACCGAACCAGCCAATCAGTATAAAAATTACCGAGTTTGACCGAGAAAGCAAAAATATCGTTGTATCTAATAAAATTGCTGAAAAAGAAATAGCAGAGTTTAAGAAGCAGCAGGTATTTGCTGGGCTCAAAGAAGGCAATATTGTTAAAGGCAGAATAGCAACAATTACCGATTTCGGTATTTTTGTTGACCTCGGTGGTATTGACGGACTGCTTCATATAAACGATGTTTCGTATAAACGGATAGACAATCTTTCTGAAAAATACAAGGTTGGTGATGAGTTAGAAGTTAAGGTGCTTAAATTTGAGCCCAAAGAAAACAAAATCGCACTCGGCTTAAAACAACTCCAAAAGAATCCGTGGGATGATGTTGAAAAAAATTACAAACCAGGAATGAAAATCAAAGGCAAAATTACCTCGCTTACACCGTTTGGCGCATTTGTGATTTTAGAAGATGGTGTAGAAGGGTTGATTCATGTCTCTGATATTTCATGGACAGAACGAATCGCACATCCTAAAGATGTTTTTGATGAAGGGCAAGAGATAGAGGCAATCGTTTTAGATGCAAGTGTTGAAAAGCAAAAGGTATCTTTAAGTTACAAGGCGTTATTTGAGAACCCATACAATAAATATGCCATTGGCAGTTCCACAGGTGGTCGTGTGATAAAACTGATGGATTTTGGCTGTCTTGTTGAACTTGAGCCGAAAATTCACGGGTTTGTTCATGTCTCAGAAATTGCTAAAACCAGAATTGATAAGCCATCAGATGTTTTAACTATCGGCGAGGAAGTTACCGGCAAGATTGTAAAAGTAGATAAAGCAAGAAAACGGATAGAATTATCAATAAAACAGTATGAGAAGGAACAGGAAGAAAAAGAACTAAAAGGTTTCCTGAACTCACAGGAGACGAAAATAAAACTTGCCGATTTGATAGAAAGTAATGATGAACAGAAATGATGAAACGAAGAACCCACCCTACCTTTTTTGTAGGCTGCTGTCTGTTAGTTCTCGGTATTTGCATTTTTTATATTTTTTATCATAAAAAAGAAAAAAATTATCTGATAAAAAACCCGTCTCAATACCTGCCCGCTGAAAAACTCAACAAGATAATTCTTAAAACCAAATCTAAAATAGAAGAAAATCCGGAAGATATTTTTTCGTATATTGAAAACGGGATTGCTAACTATCAGAAAGGGCGTGAATTCTATCCTGTAGCAATCAATCAATTAAGGACTTCGCTAAAATTAGGTGCGATGGATATTCGGATACCATTTTATTTAGGGATAATGTATGACGAACTGGGCTTAACAGATAAGGCATTCAGTTATTATGAAAAATTTTTAAGAAACCAGCCCAAAGATATTTATATTCGGCTTCGTTATGGTAATCTTTTTTTTCGGCAGAACCGTTATGAATTAGCATCTGAACATTATGAAATCGCCTGCAATTTTTCGCCAAAAAATCAAACTGCATTGCTCAACCTTGCACTATCTTACAAAGCAAGAGGTATGTATAATGAGGCACTGGAAATATTCAAGCGGGCAGAGGGTTTAAGGTCGCAGTTTTCTACTGAGATTTTGATAAAAGTTGCTGAAACATATTTTGCCAAAACCGATTTTGCTAATGCTGAAACATATTACAAAAAGGCAGTTGAGCAAAAAGCCGACTCGGTATCTGCACTTATAGGGCTTGCAGAACTGTATCTGAAAACAGATAAAAAGAATGAAGCCAGGTATTATTTCCAAAAAGCGCTCGCTGTAGAACCTGATAATGCGAAAGCCAAAAAATATCTATCAACAAAAAAGGCAGGTTAAAGGTTAAAAATTGAAAGTAGTCGTGGATTTTTAATCCACGATTATACGGCTACAAGAGTTTTTCAAGTTGAAGACAATTATTAGGACGCAAATTACGCAGATGAAGGACGCAGATTACGCAGATTTTTTATATCACAGATTACTGCAGATGAAAACGCAGATGACCACAGATTTATCAGCGGTAATCAGTGATGTTATCAGCAGTAATCAGTGTATCAAACGCAGATTACGCAGATTTTCTTTATCTGTGTTCATCTGTATCTTCTATCTGTGTTTATCTGTGTTTGCCGAGAATAAAGTCATTACTTCCGTCAAAAAATGGCAATATATTGAAACACCACATTTCAGAGTATATCATTATCCTGAAGAAAAAGACCTACTACCGACTGTCTCGGATATATTAGAAGTAACATTCAATACTACAACCCGATTTTATGAATATGCGCCGTCTAAAAAAATGCCGTTTTTTATCTACCGAACCCATAACGAGTTTGAGCAGACCAATATCGTTGATATTGGCGAAGGCACTGGTGGTGTTACCGAAGCGTTCAAGAATAGGTTTCTGGTCTATAACGATGGCTCTGTAAGGTGGCTGAGGAATGTAATCCCGCACGAGTTCACACATGTGATTCAATTTGCGATACTTTATGAAGAATCACCGCTACTTAAAGCGATGCGGCTTGCTCGTGGAATCTTTATCCCGCTATGGATGATGGAAGGTATGGCTGAATATAATACAAAATTAAATGGTGATACGGATGCTACAATACGTGAGATGGTTATCAGAGATATGGTATCAACTAAAAATGTGCTTTCATTAAAAAATCTTAATACTTTCAACCATCTCAAACCACATCAGATAACGCCTGCTTACAAACTTTCTGAATCAGCATACCATTTTTTAGTTAATGAATACGGACCCGATAAGCCACAGAAATTGTTAAAATCACTCCGTGATAAATTAGATACTACGGAAGCGTTTTACGATACACTCAATATCTCACCGGGGCTGTTTATCAAAAAATGGGAAGAATGGCTTTATGAAGAGTATGAAGATAAAATAACTGACTATAAAGAAGCAGTGGACTACGGCACAAAATTAACCGCAGATAATAACGATAATATCCCTGATGCTAATACCAATCCCGCATTGGCTACCTGCTCAACTGCTGATAAAAAAATCGCGTTTATTAGCGACGAAGATGGGATTAACAAACTGGTATTGATGAATCTCTCAACCCGACAGAAAGAAATTTTGGCTGCTGGTAATACCAACGATATTGATGTGATTCATAACGATAGAGTTTCTTTTTCGCCTGATGGCAGTATGATTACATTTTCAGGCGAAAAAACACAGCAGGACTACATATATATCTGTGAAATTGGAACCAAAAAATTGTCAAAATTACCAGTTAATATAACCACTGTGGAATCACCTTGTTTCTCGGCTGATGGTAAGAAACTCGTATTCGTCGGGATGGAAACCTGTTACAACGATATTTATGAATTTAATTTTGCGGATAAATCAGTCAAAAAACTAACCGACGATAAAGAAAGCCAGGCATTACCTGTATACAATCCTGATGGCCAATTTATTGCATTCTCGCAGGAAAACGCAGACGCATCTTCCCCCTCCACCCCACAATCCGATATTTTTGTATTAGATATGAACACAGGCAAAAAAACGCAACTTACAAATTTTGCGGGTGATGAATCAGAGCCATCAGTTTCACCTGACGGCAAAAAAATAATTTTTACCGCAGATGAAAAACGCGGTTCGCCTGTAAATATCTATACTGTATCTGTTGATGGTAGTAATCTACAAAAATGCACAAACCTGTTAACCGGTGCGTTCACTCCCAGTTTTTCAGCCGATGGACAAAATGTTGTCTTTTCATACTACCGGAATTTCAGAAAAGATATTTATATCGCTGATATTTCAGCATTTGATAATAAGATATCAGAAATTAAATTAAACGAGTTTTTAGTTGAAACATCAACTGGGAAGGAGGGAGAAGAATATCTATCCTCACCAGTGTTTCCCTATCGGTTCAAACCATCAGTTGATATATTAGTTCCGTTCTTGATGTATCATTCTGAATACGGACTTTTTCTCGCTACATACTGGCAGGCATCTGAACTTTTAGGCAACCATGAAATATACAACCAACTGCTTTATGCTTCACAGACAGGCGAGTTGCAGTATGCGGTGGGCTATTCCTATAAAAAATGGCGACCTCAATTTGTATTCTCGTCTGTCGGACAAAATGAAGAATATCTAACAACCGACGAGGAAACAATCAAAGAAAAAGAACATGCTCAAACAGTTACAGTAATTTATCCGCTGAATAGGTTCAATCGGATAGAAACAGCCATCTCAACAAAAAAATATACAGAAGAAAACAATAGCCAAAACCAAATAATCGCCACCACAAGAACTAATCGCTATTCTGTTGCATTTGATAGAAACACTATCACTGGTAAATATCTCTATGCAAGATATGGCTCCAATTTTAGAGTGCTCTACAGAGAAGCATTCAAAAATTATGATGGCGATATAAAATACAACGAATATGCAGCAAGATATGAAAAGTATTTTCCGGCATTCACTGAAAGTGCGTTGGTATTTGCCAATCTTTTTTTAGTAAGTGAAGGCGAAAACAAACGATATTTTAGGCTACCTTTACGCGGGTTTTCACATTCTGATGCATACCACTACAATTATATTTTAGCAACGACAGTTGAATACCGATTCCCGATACTTACACTTGAGCAGGTCTGGCCGCTGTCAGATTTTTTTCTGAAATCTATCAACTGGTTTTTTTATACGGATAACGGCCTTGGAATCAATTCTACAGCCGAGTTAGAAAATACCGCGGTTAGTGATATTAAGAACAGCGTCGGTAGTGGTGTCCGATTTTATACATTCCTTGCCGGCTATCTGCTGCCTGTAACTATTGATTATGCCAAAAGAACAAACGATTCAGGTGATAGATGGGCTTTTTCACTCGGTGTCTCATTTGATTATTAGTCATCACCTATCTCAAAATTAAAGCGATATAAAAAAGTCCTTGACAAACTGCATATTTTTTGTTATACTTTTGCCAGAGGTTGAAAGAAATGGTTAACAGTGCAGTCATTGCGAGGAATGAAATGACGAAGCAATCTCAGAGCACTAGTCGCTCCGATAAAATCGGAGCGCTAGTTACTGACTGGTTTAAGATTTGTTATTTGTTATTTGGAATTTGTCATTTTCGGGGGGGGGGGTAGTAACAACAATTAAAAAAT
>JBFLWK010000085.1 GCA_040757695.1 Elusimicrobiota bacterium | reverse complement strand
GGCGAGTCTTTTTGGCAGATTCTGAATTTTTAATTTTTAATTTTTCATTTTTAATTGAGATTATTTTCTCTTTCAAAGCAATTAGTGATGGATGTACCCTAAGCTGCAGAACAGTATATACCTTTTTACCAAATTCCTTTTCCAGCAATTCGAGGGCATCCAGATTCCATGGATTAAGTACGAGTGGTTTTTCACAAATTGCATCTGCACCGGTTCTAAGCGCAAACCTAATATGTGCATCATGAAGATTATTAGGAGAACATATTGAAAGATAATCGAGATTAAAATTTTTATCTTTTCTTTTAAGCATCTCGATATGCCGGTCAAACCGCTCAAACTCGGTAAAGAATGCAGAATCAGGGAAATACTGATCGAGTATTCCAACTGAATCATGAGGATCCATAGCGGCAATCAAATTATTTCCCGTCTCTTTAATTGCTTTTAAATGTCTTGGAGCTATATAACCGGCAACACCGGTAAGCGCAAAATTTTTCATGTAAAAATATAACTATGATTTTTAAGAAAAGAAATTATATGATGTAGGGGCGGCATACATGCCTCCCAAATTCTAACCGATATAATCTATCGATAAGTTTTCAATTACCAATTCGTAGGGGCGGCGTATACGTCGACCGAAACTTCTTATAATACTGATAACCGATAACAGACCACCGATTATCTTGTATGAAATAAATTAATCATGTTGTAACTGTATTGAGTATATCCGATTCAACGGGTTGATAAGGAGATTAGGTTAGAGTTGGAAAGAATATGATAAGGAACCAGAAAATTTTTTCATATCTATAAAACCGGCTAATAATTTAATTTTATTAAAAAGTGCTATCCGTACACCGCTATTAAACCTAATCGTATCATATTCACCTATTAATTCAATAAAGCTTAAGAATGAACAACTTATACCACCAAATAAACCTATAAATTTATGATTCTGTGCATTTATAATATCTGTTCCATAACCAGTATGCAATGAAACTTTATTAATTATTTTTGAACTTATAGTTAAGTGTTTCGAAAGAGCTAAGTACAATGCATTATTTCTCACAGCTTCAGCGCCTCCATAAATTCCAATTATATCATGCAATCCAACTAAAATCGAAGGTACATATTCATTTTCCTCTACTAACCTTATCCTTATACTAACCGTTCTATCACCTATACCCTGTGTAGTAATTATGGAATCTAGTAAATGAGTAATCCTAACACTAAATTCTATGAATGGTAGAAAATTAACGGTTATATAAGGAGTAATTGCATCCTCATTATACCCACTGAATGATATCAATTTTTTATCTACGAATGATGCACCCACTGTTACTTCACTATCTTTCCCTATATCCGCGGTTGGTATATAAAAAAGCCCCGAAAGACCTTCGAGGTTTTGAGAGTGTAAAAAAGAAAAAGTAAAAAAGAAAATTAAAAAATATCTTTTTATAACTTTCACTTTCTAACCAAAAAACAACTAATACGCATTTGGGTCTCCTTTTAACATATTCCAGATTGTCATAAATACAATCTGAATATCGAGAAGTAACGACCAGTTTTCTATATACCATAGATCATATTCTACTCTTTTTTCCATGAGAGCGATATCCGACGTTTCACCACGGAGACCATGGACTTGCGCCCAGCCGGTAATGCCTGGTTTGACGAAATGACGTTTTAGATAGTAATCTATTTTATATAAAGATTCCATATTGAGTGGAGTTGGATGTGGTCTGGGACCAACTACGGACATTTCACCTTTTAATACATTAATAAACTGTAACAATTCATCAATATTTGTTTTACGAAGAAATCTCCCAAGTTTTGTTATACGAGAATCATTTTGAGTTGCCTGGCAAAATTTACCGTTAGCGTCTATATCTTTAGATTCACACCGCATTGTACGGAATTTATAAACTATAAATTTCTTATTATTCCTACCCCATCTTTCCTGTTTAAATATAACTGGACCCCTGGTATCAGCTATAATGAGTAAAGCAACTACTGGAAAAAGCCATAAAAGTAATATGATTATAACTATCGAACTGAATGCAATATCAAAAACTCTTTTAACTAAACGCCAAAAATAGGTATCAATTTTTTCTTCTTTGACAGCAATAACTGGAAACTGCCCGAACATGGAAACACTATATCGTGACGAAGCAAATCTGAAATAATCTGGTATGACGCGGACAACTTTACCGTTTCTTTCGCAGATATTAATAACATGATGAATCTTTTCTGAAGCATAATTAGGAAGTGCGACAATTACATTATCAATCTCTTTTTCAAGTAATATTTTATTGAGAGAATTAACAGAACCGAGATAGAGATCCTCAGACATAGGAATCTCAAAATCATCTAGAAATCCTACTACTTTATAACCGAACTGGGGATTTTCTTTAATTGAATCAAAGAAACGCATTCCTACTTCACCAGCACCGATTATTAGAATGGAACGTAAGTTCCTACCTTTAAGACGAAGTAGGATTAAAAGAAAATTTAAAAATAATTTTTGTATTATGAGAAGAGCCAATAAGTTAAAAATATAGTATAAAACAAATAAACGGGAGAATTGAATTTCTTTAATTAGAAAAATAAGGATTATCGTTACAGCAAATTGAATTAATATATTTTTTAAAAGTATATTTATTTCATAACTGAGATTTCTCGAACGAAACTCATCATAAAGTTTACTAGTATTAGTAGAAAAATACCAGGTTAAAAGAAGGAGGAGAAGAAGCAGAATTTCATTAGCACTGTTATTATAAACATGCTCTATTCCTTCTGTGGATAAATGCTTCGCAAGAAAGAATGAAATGATAATGCAAATGTAATCTATAAATTGTCGGAAAAAATAAAGATAGGTTCGGTTAGTTACCATGCTTTAAAATAAATTAGAATTAGCAATTCGATCCAACATCATCTCCAATTATTAAGGCATTCATCATTTATAAATATTTTTCAATTACTAAATCAGATTATTTTTAATAGGCATTACAACATTCTAATTGTCGCTTAGACCTAATTTTGCATAATTACCTATTTTTAATAAGAAACAATAAATTAATTGACTGACTTAAAGTCTCAAGTGAACAGTTCATATATCACATACTTTTAAATAACATTAAATATTTTTGATATATTTTTCCCCAGGACATTGTTGCTCTAATTTTAGAACCGAGATTTTTTGCTTCATTCGTAAAATACACTTCGTTATTCTCATACTTCTGGATTGCGTTGGCAACAGAAATATAGTTCTTAATAAAAACTATTGCTTGCAGTTTTCTATTTGGATATTCAACAACCTCTCTATTAAAAATTGTATCAATACATATCACCGGTTTGTCTAATCCGGTTACACGAACTAACGCTGGATTTATACCTCCAAGTGAATGACCATGCAAATATGCACAAGAATTCAAAATTATTTGTGTTAAGTAATCCTGATCACTAATTAAGCCCAAAAATGAGATGCTTTTATTTTCACATTTTTTTTTGATACTTCTGAACCATAAGTTATTAGGTATATGGCCGGCTATTACCAAATCTTTTTTACTCCCTGACTTCAAGTAACCTTCTATCATGATATCTGTTAAATTGTGAGGTGTTATTCGGCTCATGATCAAATAATAACCATTAGGATGTAAGTTAACCAAATCTATTTCTTTTTTCCCAGGAACTATATCATCACAGCCATACCCAATCCAATCAATTGTCATTTTAAATTTTTTCTTGTACAATTCTTGCATATGTAACGAGTCAGTAATAGTTTTATGTGAAATGAAATAAGTTAAATATGCACCAAGAGGAAAAAAGATGTGCCTAAAAATTATTGGCCACTTTGGATCTTTCCACATTATGCCATTGACATTGCAAACTATTTTCTTTCCTAATAATCTAGGAATCCAACTATATATCCCATTTTGAATGAATGCATAATAAATTAAATCGCAATCTGAAAAAGCAGCTTTGAGAGAAGATTTAAAAGCCACAATTAATTGTCCAAGAAATTTTCCATCTGAAGTCTTATGAAAAACTCGCTTAACTCCGTTTTGAATTACATCATCTTTAAAATAGTATGTATTATTTTTTTTTTGAGCCCAAGCATGGATAACAAACTTATGCCCATCTTCTACAAATCTCCATCCCATTTCTCTTATCAAATCTTCATGCCCAGCATAACTCCAGCCTTTAGTACCTATTATTGCAATTTTCATTTTGATATTCTAAAGTTTATTATGATTTTTTTTTAAAAAATACACGCATTTCTTTAATTTGCTGTTGCAATGGCTTAGTACAGAATTTAGCCACTATACTATATATGGTTGCAATACTTCTATCAACTGCTTCTTTGGCTTCTGCTGCGTTGATTTTCAAATTCAATTCATACACGTCGTTGAAAATTTGCAGAACCTCATACTTGTTAACGGTATTCGGAGAGTGGATGTGAAAAATTCCATTTTGATAAAGATTGTTCTTCAAAATATTTTCGATTACTTCTGCGAGGTATAAAGTTGTAACACCATTCCACAAATGATTTGTAAATCCGTTCACTTCTTTACCGGCTTGACTTTTTGCCCATTCAAGCAGAGAGCGGTTCTGTCCGTTCTCCTCGCCGATAATCGAGGTGCGTAGTACCATACAGTCTTTATTCTCTCCAGCGTTTTTGCTCAAGCCGTAAAGATCATCAGCATCAAAGTAATCTTCTTCAGTGTACTTCCCTTTTTTGCCGGTGTAAACACAATCGGTAGTAATGTGAAAACATTTTATTCCGTATTTGTTACAAACTTTTGCAAGATTTCTAGGAAAGAGTGAATTAATTTTCAAAACATTTTCGATAGTGTTCTTCGCAATCGTTGGTTTAATTACTCCGGCACAGTTGATTACAACATCAACGCCATCGAGAAATATTTCGAACTTTGTCATTGAATCGTTTGCGATATCAAACTCGTTACGGGATAGATCAAGAACATCATACCCTCTTGATTTGAAATACGAGCTTACCGCATAACCAAGCATCCCGGTTGAACCGGTTACCAAAATTTTTTCCATGATCACCTTTCCTCTATTTTCCAGATATCCCAATAATATGCATCGTAACGTAAATCATCATTGAGACTATCTTTTAATTCCGACGTTGAAAAGAAAATTATTTTTGTGTCATCGGTTAACGACATAAATCCGTTTGCATATCCGGCCGGGATAAATAGGACTGAAGGTTTTTTTTCGCTCAACACAAACCGATGCACCTTTAAATCTTTAGACGGATTTCCCCAATCGTCAATTTCTACTGTACCGATTACCGCCGAACCTTTTACAACCATCACATATTTTGATTCGTTGCGGTGAGCGTGCCATGCACGGACAAATCCTTGTTTATGATTTTCGACCGTGTAAAATCTTTTTACTCCATCAAAATTGAAATCATTTACAAAACTAACAGTACCACGGTCATCGATAGCTAAACCGCCTTTAATCAAATATGGTTGAACATCATTTGTCATTTTACCACACCAATTTTGTTAAATGATTTAATAAATAACTTTTTTTGATTTTCTTTTAAATAATCCTGATTTGAATAACGCGGACTCTTCAAATCTTTTATTCGTTTTGTTTCTACCAAAAATTTTAATTCCTCAATTCCTTCATCAACAGAATGAATCGATTTGAATCCGAAAACTTCTTCAGCTTTTTTTGCCGAAACGCGGTAATTGCGTGTATCCTGAAACGGCATGTCAGTGTGTTCAATAATCATATCGGGAAAGTGCATTCGAACTTGATACGCCAAATCCATTATGCGAACGTTTTGACGCGCAAGATTGTAAACACCTTTGTGTTCTGTTTCCAAATTCATTAGCACGGCACGCGCTACATCTTTAACGTGAAGCAGCGGACGGAATTGATCACCGCCGAATACACTAATTTGTCCTTCAACGTATGCACGTACTGTTAGAATATTCACAACCAAATCCAAACGGATGCGTGAATAAAGATCGCCTACACCAAACAAAGTTCCGAGCCGGAAGATGATTGCATTTTTATGTTTCAAATATTTTTCCGCGTTCAATTTTGTTTCTGCATAAACGGATAGAGGATTTACCAGAGAATTTTCGTTCAACTCGCTCTTCTGTGCACCGTAAACCGAACATGTGGACATAAAAACAATTCTGCCGTGATAATTATTTGCAAGCCAAGCAACAGAATCCTGATTGATTGATTTTGTTAATTCGGGATTCAACTGGCAAGCACCGTCACCAACAATTGCCGCAAGCCAAACAACCACATCAGCCCATTTGAGATGCGGAATAAGTTTTTCGTGATCACGTATATCACCGTAAACAAAATCAACCGGCTTCCGGAAAGAATCTTCGTATAGAAGCGCATCATAAACACGTACATTGTAATTGGATTGCTTTATTAAATCCGTTATTGCGCCTCCTACGTAACCGGCACCACCAACTATCAATACATTTTTCATGTTAGAGTTTCCTTTTTAATATTTTCACAATTTTTTCCGATGTGGTTCCGTTGCCGAGCCACTTCAAATTTTTTTTTGAAACGGAATAATTTTCGAAAAATGAAATTGTTTCATTCACCATCTTATTGATTGGCCTGGTTTCACCCACAAGAATGCTATTCCCATTTTCTATTGATTCTGGTCTCTCTGTTTTCAATCTTGGAACTGCAACCGGTACTCCGAGCAGTGGGCATTCCTCCTGACTTGTCCCGGAATCCGACACTATTCCGCATGCGTTGTATTGAAGATTCAAGTAATCGAGAAATCCGTACGGACCAACGAGTTTGATATTTTTTTTATCTGCGAGAAGATTATTCTGCTCAATCAATTTTACTGCTCTGATAAATTTTACGAGCCGCACTTCCAAACCGGTTTTCTTACCGAGTTGATCCAGAAAAGTTAAAATGTGATTGAACTGTTTTATGCTATTCAAATTTTCGTTGCGGTGAATATCGGCGACAATAAAATCGCGCGAACGTTTTCCTTGCGGCATGTATTGCTTTACTACTTCAACAATTGTATTGCCGACGACAAAAATTTTATCCGCTTCCTTGTTTTCCTGAATCAATCTTTCTTTGTAGAGCGGTGTGTAAACGAAAACGAGGTCGGAGACATAATCACAAATGACGCGGTTAACTTCTTCCGGCATTCTTCTATCGTACGAACGCATGCCGCCTTCGATGTGACCGATTTTGTAACCTTCCTTAAATAATGGCGCGCTCACCAATGCCGAGTTTGAATCGCCCAAAAAAAGAATTATTGCCGGTTCAATTTTTTTTCGTTTCAACAAATAGATTACTTCTTTGGAGAGATATGATAATTGTTCGTAATGGTTGGAGCTGCACTGCCCGGTCGCAAGTGTGAAATCCGGTTTGCGGATTTTGAGTTCGCTAAAAAATATTTTGCTCAACTCGTCATCGTAATGCTGACCGGTGTGAATCATGATATGTTCAAAGTTTTGATCGAGCCGCTCAAAAACTTTACTCATTCGTATAAAATCAGGACGGATACCGGTAATAGTGACAATTTTTTCCACTTTTTCAATCAAATTAAAAATTGGTAGTTTAATACTAAAGTACTATTCTTTGCTTAATGATTATATTCAAGTATTATTTGAACAATGTTCTTCAACAAAATGCATAATTTTTTTGGTGGAGCTTTCCCACGAGAAAAGGTTTGCTCGCTTAAGACCAAGATTCTTTTTCCTATTATATAAATTATCATCCTCTAATAACTTATTAATCATATCTGCAATACTTTTTGATTCAAAAGGATTAACATAGTTCCCAGCATCTCCGCAAACTTCTTTTACCACTTCTATATCTGAGACAACAACTGGTAATCCAGAAGCCATAGCTTCTAATGGTGGAAGACCAAATCCCTCTTCATAAGATACATAGCATAGTAATTTTGCTAATGAATAAATAATTGGAAGGAATTCCTCCTCAACATAACCTATCATTACTATTCTATCTTTGAGTGAAAAATTATCAATGATTTCTTCAATATTCTCATTCTTCCAATCTTTTTTCCCAGCTAAAACAAGTTTTATTTCTTTCTCTGTAATTTTATCAATTGCTTCAACCAACTTTATTAAATTCTTTCTAAAATTTATTCTTCCAACGTATAGAATATATTTTTCTGGTAAATGATATATTTCTTTTACCTTATTAATTTGCTCCTTTTCTTGTTTACCGATAACCTTAAATTTATGTGTATCTACCCCATTATGAATAACTTTGATCTTATCTTGAGCATTATATCCATATTGGATCAAACGTTTCTTTTCACTTTCAGAAACTGTGAATATAAAATTTGAATGTTTTGCAAGAAATTTCATTGGCTTAAAATAAATTCTTTCACGAAGTGTAAAAAACTCTGGGTGTGATTCAAAAATTATATCATGTATGAAAGATATTCTGCATTTTGAACCTAACAAAGGTGAAAAATTTTGGGCTATGAAACAGTCTATTTTGTATTTTTTAATAAGATATGGAATAATAAATAGATTCGAGATAAGGTTAATGTTCGCCCACAAATAAATTCGCTTTACTTTGGTTCCCCCAAATGGAAATTGAGAATTAGAATCTTTTTTGTCAAGAAACACATGAATCTCATGTTCACTATTAACAGCAATAATATTTTGAACTAAACTACGAACAACATGTCTTCCACTCGGTGGACCGTTAAAGAACCATTTTGCATCTATTCCAATTCTCATTCGTTAAATCCAAGCATGTAACATTATAGGGCATCCACTAAATTGTGAAATACCTTTAACTAATATTTTGTAGTTGGGATTGATTTTGAACAACAATTCTTTAATTTGATTAGCATGCTTATAATCATGATACGTAGTTACAGCAATTTTAGGTAAATATTTTTCAATAAGTTTTGCACCCACCCCCCC
>JBFLWK010000084.1 GCA_040757695.1 Elusimicrobiota bacterium | reverse complement strand
CGATTGACCCAACCGCAGAACCAGATAGGTTTTTCTGCAGGTGGAATGGTTTCCATAACAACAGCTTCAGCAGTATATGTTCCGCCAACAACAGAAATACTTAGAAAAATGGATACAAAAACATCTACCGCAAAAACTATTACAATTCAACTTGGTGAACGCCAAAAAAAACCAGCCAAAACAATAGAGTTAGAAGAAAAAAAATTGGATACATATAAAAGAAGTCATAAAAGAAAAAAAAAGGCGTCGGCTGTCATCAATATTGATTTAGATAATCACGAATAGAATCTTGGGAGGAAAGATGAGAAGTGATGAAGCGAAAAAAGGTGTGGAAAGGGCTCCGAACAGATGTTTAATTTATGCGACAGGCGTGACAAAAACATCGTTACAGAAACCATTTATCGGGATTGCATCAAGTTATTCTGATTTAGTCCCGGGTCATATTGGTATGCGGGATTTAGAACGTTTTATAGAACGCGGGATTGAATCTGCCGGTGGCACACCATTTGTATTCGGGCTGCCTGCTATCTGTGATGGGATTGCGATGGGACATTCCGGGATGTGCTATTCATTGCCATCACGGGAACTTATTGCTGATTGTATTGAATCGGTTGCGAATGCACATAAACTTGATGGGCTGGTTTTGCTTACAAATTGTGACAAAATAACACCTGGGATGCTGATGGCTGTCGGGCGGCTTAATTTACCTGCAATCGTTGTCACAGCAGGTCCGATGCTGACTGGTTTTTATGCTGGGAAAAGACGTTCGCTTGTTCGCGATACTTTTGAGGCGGTTGGACTTTATCGTGCTAAAAAACTGAAAGATACCGAACTTGAAGGTTTAGAAATGGCTTCATGTCCTGGTGCAGGAAGTTGTCAGGGGCTTTATACCGCCAACACGATGGCGTGCCTAACAGAAGCAATGGGAATGTCACTTACTGGCTGTGCTACCGCCTGTGCAGTTTCGGCAAAAAAAAGACGTATCGCATATGAATCAGGTCAACGAATTGTAGAACTTGTTAATAAACAGATTTTACCCAGACGAAGTATTATGACGGATGAAGCGTTTTACAATGCGATTGTTGTGGATATGGCGTTAGGCGGTTCTACAAATACTGTTCTTCATCTGCCTGCGATTGCAAACGAGTGCGGGTGTAAATTACCACTTACACTTTTTGATGAAATTTCTAAAAAAATACCGAATATCGTCAAACTTGAGCCTGCAGGTGATAATTACATGGAAGATTTAGAGAATGCTGGTGGTATCCCGGCAGTGCTGTCAATACTGAAAGGAAAATTGAAAGATAATTCTACTGTTTCCGGTAGACGAATTTCTGAAATTGCTAAAACCGGCGAAGTAAAAAATACAGAAATTATCAGACCGCTAAATAAACCATACAACCCAACAGGTGGTATTGCAGTGCTGTTTGGTAATCTCGCACCAAACGGCTGTGTTGTAAAACAATCTGCAGTTAGTAATAAGGTGTTGAAATTTACAGGACAGGCAAGAGTTTGTGAATCAGAAGAAGAAGCAATGAATTTGATTACGCTAAAAAAAATAAAAAAGGATGATGTGATTGTAATAAGAAATGAAGGTCCTAAAGGCGGTCCGGGTATGAGAGAAATGCTATCGCCAACTTCTGCAATTGTTGGATTAGGGCTTTCTGAGAAAGTTGCGTTGATTACTGATGGTAGATTTTCAGGTGGCACTCGCGGGCCCTGCGTTGGGCATATCTGTCCGGAAAGTGCAGTTGGTGGTCCTATTTCAATAGTGAAAGATGGTGAAGAAATTACAATTGATATTCCAAATAGAAAAATATCAATACGGCTTACTGATGTAGAAATAAAACTGCGATTGACACGAAAGAAACCGTTTGAACCTAAAGTCAAAACCGGCTGGCTGGCAAGATATTCCAAACTTGTCACTTCGGCTGATACGGGTGCGGTGCTGAAATGAAAAGGAAAAAGGGGGTTGTTGGTATTCCAGAGGGTAAGATTGCGAAAAGAATTTTTGTAATCAAAAACAAGAAAATAATGCTTGACAGAGATTTAGCGGAATTATATGGAGTTCCTACGAAACGATTAAATGAACAAGTCCGTAGAAATATAAAAAGATTTCCGGACGACTTTATGTTTAGATTTTAATTTCAGAGCGATGCCCCACCCGACTTGTCCTCTGAAACAGAGTTTCTGTCTAAACTTGATTCTATGATTATTATAAAAAAAGTTTTAGAAAAAATTGGTGATGAGATTAAAAATATCACTCTTGGCTCTAAAATAAGAGAACTTCGCCCGCTCTCTTACAACCAGATTAACACTTACCTGAACTGTCCCGCAAAATACTATTTTAGTTATCTACAGACCGCACAGGAAGATTTGACAGACGAGACAACAGCATCTCAAACTGGTAGTGGTGCACTTGCATTCTATAAAGTCCTAACCCGTATACTGAAAGAAGCATACTGCTATGGCACACTTGTATCACTATCTGAAATGATTTCTATGTTTGAACGATTCTGGGTACCGTCAGATTTTCGGGACACATCAGACGAAATCAAATACCGCGAAGAAGGCAAAAAAATACTTAAAAATTTTTACGACCAAAACAAAGATAAAAAAAACAAAGTAGCACAAACAATCAGTTGGAAAGACAGGGATAAAAAATTTCCGGCAATTGACCAGAAAGTATATGTTCAGGTTGGCGATGTTAAATTAAGCGAAAAAATAGACCGTATTATGGTCTATCCCGATGGCAGTTATGAATCAATAATTTATAGATTGTCAAAACCGTCATACAGCAGCAGTGTTGGCGAGAAAGATTTAAGACCAGCGCTTTTTCTTTTAGCAGCCAAAAAACTGTTCCCATTCAGACGGCATAGAGTTGTATATTATTATTTACGAGATAATGAAGAAGTTGTTTGCAAAATCCCGAGAAATTTATCAGAAAAATTACAAACAGCTGCAAAAAATGTGGCAGTCGGATTGGTTAAAACCGAATTTTTACCCCGTAAAGGATACTGGTGTTCTATATGTAATTTCAGAAGTTCTTGTTCAATGTGGGCTGGGTTCAAGATAGAACGTAACCGCTTCCGGCTCTCTTATTCAAAAATGAATACCTTTTTGAATTGCCCCAGACAGTACAAATTTATTTATATTGATAAACTAAAAACAAAACCACACTCGTTTTTTTCAATCGGAACAAGTGTGCATAACGCATTTGAGCAGTTTTATAATTACAATGGTATCTTGAAAAAACCGCGACTAAGATATCTTTTAAACCTGTTGAAAACATCATGGAAAAGCGACGGTTATAAAGAAGACGGCGTCAACGAGCAGGAATACTACAAAAAAGCGGAAAAGATGTTAAGAGATTATTACAAAACATATATTAAAAACAAAACTTATAAAAAGGCATACAAAACTGAAGAGTATTTTGAACTCCCTATCGGTAAAAAAGGATTGATAACGGGTTTTATAGACCGTATTGATAAAACCGAAGACGGCAGTTACGAAATTATTGACTATAAAACAGAACCGGACTGGCCTGATGACAAAATTATGGACGACCACAAACTGCAACTTACACTTTACTGGTGGGCTTGTAAAGAAGCGAAACTGACACCTGTGCCACCAGCATCGCTGTCGTTATTTATGTTGGAATTTGATAAAAAAATTATATTCTATCCAAATATAACCGGCTCCAGTTTGAATAAAGACGATATAGATATAAATAAAATGATTGCTGAAAATGTAACGCTGGTTGACAAAACAGTTGACGAAATAGAAAAATGTACCGAACTTTTACAACAGCAAAAACCAGCCGACGAGGCATTCCCGCCAAAAGAAAATCACTGGTGTCCTAACTGCGATTTTAGGCTGGATTGTCCGATATTCATAAAATAAAAAAAAGTGCTTGACAAACTGTGGATTTTTTGTTATACTTTTGGCAGAGGTAAAAAATAACTGGCATTGCGAGTGAAACGAAGCAATCTCAAATCACTAGTCGCAGGTTAAAACCTGCGACTACACTAATCACTGACTGGTTTAAGATTTGTTATTTGTTATTTGGAATTTGCCGTTTTCGTGGTGGGGGGGTAAAAATCAATCAAAATTAAAAGTAAAAATTAAAAATGAAAAATTGTTTGTAGCGGTTGATGTAAATCAACAATCTGTATCGGCGAATGTAAATTCGCTATTTTTATTTCATTTGTGGTAGCACGCTATTAGCGTGCTTTTTCTTTTTGGAATCAAAATGTAAGCAAATGCTTACATTTGAAAATTGTCGTTAAAGGAGGGTGTATGGCAGACAGGTCGTTTGCAGGACTTATCGGGTTGTATGAGCAGATGCTCGCGGGACTTAAAGCGAACACGAAGGATTTAGGTGACTTGCCTGTAAAAATCGCTGAATTTGAGGAAGCGATTGCTACAGTCAAATCGGAAAACAGTGTTCAGGAGGATTTGAAAGCGAAAACCCAGCAGTCAACAGAGCGGTTGAAAAAGTATATGTCAGAGTTAAAAGGGTTTTATGCACGGCTCTCCAGCAGTGTTTATGGCAAGTATGGAAAGAAAATGGAGAAGTTGGAAGAGTTCGGATTGAAGCCATGGAAGAGTGGCGGGAAAAAAGGTCCCCGAACAACTGAGCATCAGGGATAAGAAACAAGTAACAGGTAATAAGTAACAAGTAACAAGAGAAAAGCAACTTTGATTTTGAGTTAAACGATTTTGCACAATGATTGTGCAACTTTACACAAAGGTTATGCAACTTCGCGCGGGCTCTGTGCAACCTCGCGCGGGCTCTGTGCAACTTCGCACAACGGCTGTGCAAAGTTGTTTTACCTTTGTTAAAAATGGTTCAGACGAGCTCAAAATTTAATTAAAAATTAAAATCTATGTTAATCTGTGTTAATCTGTGGTTCCGTAGTTTTCTTGACATTGTAAAATGTAGTAGCAGGGTTTCCCTGCAAAACTGGAAAATGGAAACGGAGGAAAATCATTATATGGAGGTGGGGGGTATGACAGGGTTGAAGAAAAGTTTGGTTGCTGGTTTGCAGTATCAGAATTTTAATGTAGTGCGAGGCTTTAGCCTCGCTATTTTGGGTTTGGTCTTTTGGGTTAGTTCTGTTTTTACTGCTACACCACAAAAAATCAATTATCAGGGCAAACTGGAACAAAGCGGCACAGCGGTTAATGGCACAAAAACAATAACATTCAAATTGTATGATGCCTTAACAGGCGGGAATCAACTCTGGTCAAGCGGTGCACAGACAGTAACTGTTACTAACGGGCTTTTTAATTATGTGCTCGGTGCAGATGTCGCTTTATCAGGGCTTGACTGGGAAGGAAAAACTGTCTATCTGGAATTGAGCGTTGACGGCACAACACTCTCGCCATGAGAACAACTTGTTAGTTCGCCATATTCTATAAATGCGGATATGCTGGATGGCAAACACGCGAGCGATTTTGCAACTGCGTCGCATACTCATACGGTTACATGGTCAAGTAAGCGATTGCGTCGCATACTCTGTCAAGTGAAAAGTAAAATGAGCCCACTGTTGCAAAGTAAAACGATACCACCCTGTCATTGTTCTTTCTCCTCTTTTAGCAGTTCTTTTTTCTTGTCTTTAAGCCTGTATGACTCTCCTTTTATGTTTATGACATTAGCGTGATGCAATAATCTATCCAATATAGCAGCGGCAAATACACCATCTGTAAAAATTTCACCCCAAGAAGAAAATGATTTGTTTGAAGTAAGTATAATTGAGCCTTTTTCATATCTTGATGTAATAAACTGAAAAAATAAACTTGCGCCTAACCGGTCTATTGGCAGGTATCCAATCTCATCAACGATAATCAAAGCAGAATAGGTCAATCGTCTTAATTCTTCGTTAACTGTTCTATCGGCAAGTGAACTTGTAAGATGCTGTAGAAGGTCTGGTGCTTGAAAGAACAATACTGGATATCTTGCCTCACATGCTTTTACACCGAGTGCGATTGCCAAATGCGTTTTCCCTACACCGGGTGGTCCTAAAAATATCACATTCTCTTTTCTATCAATAAATGACAGATTCGCAAGTTCTAATATCTTCTTTTTAGAAATTGATGTCTGAAACGAAAAATCAAATGTGTCTAATGTCTTTATCTGTGGAAATTTTAAAGATTCCTGTCTGCTGATGTTTTTAGATATTCTGGTAATATCTCTGCCATACGGTAAAGGTTCAATTTCTCTAAATTGCTCTGCACCTGATTAAGTTGTAGGTTAGCCATTTTTTTCTCCTGTTACCCACTCGTAAAACTCTAACGGTCTTTCTTCTACTTCCTGGAAATTGTAGTTAAGTCCAGGGATAGATAACATTTTTTCCAGACGGTCTATGTTATATGCTGGAATGCGTTTCTTAACCAGATTTACTACCGTATTACTTTGGAGTGATTTAAACTTTAATGCAACCTCTATTGAACTTGCAATATCTGAAACAGGATAACTCTCTTTTAGTCGTATAATTTTGCCTAAATGATGATATGGATTTGATATTGACGAGTTTAAAATCTCTTCAAAGTATTTTAGCCCGACTTCCCCAAATGCTGACATCTCTTGCTGATACTTCTGTCTCCGATTATCTAAAACTTTTGGCATCCCTTTGGAATATTCGGGATTGCGAATATATTTCCCTTTCTGCTTACTAATTGTATGCTGGGCTATACATTTATCGTCGTAATAAACCTGAAGCGTTGTCTCATCCGCTTTAACTGTTACTGTTTGCCGTGCATATTGCCACGGTATCTGATAACAATTACCTTCCCAGTTTAAGTAGCAGTCCTTCTGCACTAATCTCGGTTCAACTTTCCTTGTGTCGTAATTTGTTCGTGGTAAAGGTAGAATCGCATTTTTTTCTGTTTGCCATCTATCAATCGGTTTTTCACGCGTGGTCCCGTGAATCCTTACATCTGCGATTTCTGTTAACCAGTGCAATGCCTTCGCATTTAACTCGGCAAGTTCTGAAAACTCTTCTCCACAAAAGAAACTTGTCCGAATATATTCTATCACTCGCTCTATCTTGCCTTTTTGATGTGCCTGTCCTACATCACAGGCGGAAGGCATAAAACCATAATAGTTCGCAAAATCTAAAAACTTTTCGTTAAACCTGATTCTACCGTCAATGTTTTCTGATACTACTGTCTTCATATTATCATACAGTATTTTCTTTGGCACACCACCAAAATATTCAAACGCTCTCTGATGACATCTCATAAGTGTAGGCATATCACAACTTATTGTGAACTCTATGTAATGTCTTCTGGAATAGCCCCACACAAAACTAAAACAATACAATTTACAGTTCCTACCATAATAGTTAATACTGCCAAATTCTGACCAGTCCACCTGTGCTTCATCCCCAGGTTCTGTCTCGTATCTTAAAAACACTTTTTGTGATTTCACTGGACGAATCCTGCTTACATAATATGCTACAAGCCGATAACTACCAGAAAAACCTTCATCCTTAATTTCATTAAAAAGTTTTAATGCTGTAATATCAGGATAATCATTCAGTCGTTCTTTTATGTACGCCTTGTATAACTCCAATTTAGAGTTATACGGCAACTCACGAACATATTTAGGTCTTGTAGAGTCCTGTAAATACTTTCTTATGGCCCTGCGCGATATACCAAGTTCCCTTGATATCCTTCTTATGCTGTATCCCTTTTCCCTTAAATACCTTATCATTGCCCTATCCTCTAATCTCACTGCCATAACAAACCTCCCTTCCACCCTACCCTGTCGCTCGTTGCTGACAGGTCAGAATAGGTTTAGTTCACCTGAGGTTTATTATAGCAGATTTATTTCTTAACTTACAGAAGGTATCATCCACACCGCCAATACCACTGGTGGTGGGCTCATTTTACTTTGCAACACCTTGTTTAAGCACCTGTAACAGAATCCTCTATTTACAGGGTGGGCTCATTTTACTTTGCAACCCCGGTATCATTTTACATTGCAATTGACAACTCATACGGTTACATGGTCAAGTATCAGTAATATCCCAGCTGGTTTTGCAGATGGAGTTGATGATACAGGCACAGGTGGCTCAAGCCAATGGACCACCAGCGGAAGCGATATTTATTACAATTCTGGCAATGTCGGCATCGGGACGACGAGTCCGACAAGCAAATTACAGGTTGTGGGGTTACCAGTTTATGCGAATAACGCTGCTGCGGTAGCCGGCGGGCTCACAGCAGGCGCATTTTACAGAACCGGCGGTGACCCGGATGTGGTTTGCGTGGTTCATTAAACCCGTGGACGGGTTTAGGGTTTAGGGGACAGGGTTGAGATGCTGTCTGACAATTCGGTTTTTTGCCTGGTAGCCGCAACCTTCAGGTTGCGTTTCCGTCGGTAGTTTTTCGCAGGCTGAAGACTGCGGCTACCACAAATGGTGGTTAAAACAAGGAAATGGGGTCGGAGGAAAATCATAGATTCCCGATAACAGCACTCGGGAATGACAAAATGGGGATGGAAGAAAATAATAGTGGAGCGGGGATTAAGAGATTGCCACGAGCCGATAAATCGGCTATCGCAATGACGAAAAAAAGCGAAAAAAAGGACAGGTCCGATAAAATGTTAACGATATGACTCTTTCCGATGAATTACATCAATTATACTTTTGCTTCTGGAGAATAGGCAAGTTTATATTTTGTCATTCGGATTGTGTCCAAAAACCTGTTTATGCAAAAATACTTTTCCTTTACGGATATTTTGAACTGCAGATTCTATACGAGAAAGAATCTTTTTATCGCTTAAAATTTCCAATGTCTCAATCATATTCTTGTTGAGATATTAATGTAAGCGGAGTGGCGATTTTAATTGGTTTATCAAGATGTGTAATCGTTTGTTGAGTAGACATCTTTATAACCTCCTTGTGGTGACAGCCCTATCGGGCTGTCGTGCCCCTCGCAGAACCGTGCTTGCAGATTGCCCACACACGGCTCTTCAATAACACTTCCTCATAAAGCAC
>JBFLWK010000083.1 GCA_040757695.1 Elusimicrobiota bacterium | reverse complement strand
CCGGCGACAAAGTAACTGCACAAACTATACAGAAATACATCCAATATCAAAGAGCAGAAGAAGACAGACGCCAGTTAAAACTTGACTTTTAAGATACCCCGCAGCTTGCTGCGGGGAGTATGTCATTCACCCCCCCCTGCATCCCCAAAATCATCACACCCGACAAAACAGGCTTTTAATGGATAATCAGTTGTTGGTGGGGTTTGTTCATAGGTTAAAACTTTGTTCACAAAAGTTCCTACTTCTACCGCGTCTTCCACTGGTGCCCGACCGACAAAAACCTCCGCCAGCATATCTACGCTATCTTCTGGCTCACCGTAATTAGCATCTCCATCAGCATTCCAATTCCCATCTAAACAAGCGTAATACATATCACAAGCGGGTCTTTCGGAATCCACATAAGGATCAGTAATTCTTGTGGGTATAACACTCACATCTCCACCCAATAATACCCAAACTGTACCCCAGGTACTATGAGCATCAATAATAAAATTCCTTATTTTTTCCGGAACATCTGTTCCTGTATAATTCACCTCAATCCATTCTCGGGTTACAACCTTTGTACGCACTCCCTTTTTGGTCTTCCAATCTACTAATGGATGAAAATCTCCTTCGAGTAGTTGGTTAGTAATAATTACGTAGGCATAATTTCCCGGCGCTAATTTACTACCTTTCTCAGGCAGGAAATCTTTGTAAGAATCGATATACCTATCTATATCTTCCGGATTGGATACTGTCTTTTCCAGCCAGCTTCTTAGTTTCTTTTTTATTTCTTTCCCAAAAATTTTAGGTTTTTTAGCACTCGCTTTCAAAATCAGTTGGAACTCTATCTCTTGATTAAATACCAATTTCTTCTTCAGCGGGATATACTGAACAGGATACACACCTACAGCGGTAATATTCACTCCATCAAGATATTCGTTACCTAAGGATTCGACGATTTCTGCTGGATAAATTTGTGAAGAAGAATAGATTTCTTCTTTAGGAGCAGTAAATTTAAATAATTCCGGTCGAGAAAAGGGGACTGGCGCTTGAGCTGGATAAATATTATATTCTCCGCGAATCTCTTTTTTCTTGGCAGAAATGATTTTAATTTTTGCTATTTCTGTACCGGCAGGAATAATGAATTTCATATACTTCACTGGCAGTTGCGGCTCCCCTATTTTGGTGGTTGAATAACAATTGGATAAGAGTAATTTATGATAAGTTTTTGTAGGAACGACTATTTTCTGTAATTTTTTTCCGCTTTCGTCTGTAGGAACGATGTTTTCTTTACCAAAAGAAATTTTTCCTTTTATACTTTCTGCATAAGCGGCAGAAATAACCATACTATATAGCAGTATACAATAATAGGGACGGAGCAAATTAGTTTTCTTCATTATTTTTGTTTTTTGGTCAAAATCTGCGATATAATGCAGGAAATACTATCAAACACACTGGATATACGATAAATCACTAGTGATTAAACACTGAATGCATCTGCTAAATGCTCTAACACAGTCATTACATCCCAGAACGACCCTGATTGAACACCGGGCAACCCTGTTCAGATATAGAAAATCTGTAATCGGCAATTAATTGCCGACTACTTTTGTTCTCGTGGACCCTTGTGAGGTCTTGACATCCTGGGTGCAACCCCGAACTCCTGCAGTTTCTCGGTTGTCTTACCATATTGTCCCTCAAGCACAGAAATCCATTTACCCATCTCTTTCATCAGTTCATTTTTTGCAGCGGTCAAATCCCATGTTGCCTGCTGCTGGTCCGCTTTCAGTTTCTCCTGTAAGGCATTCTGCGAGACAAACTTATCTCGCTTCTTCTTCAAGTCATCTGCTGAAAGACCCATCTTACTAACTTCTTGTTTGTTGAGTTCCGCACCTTTTAATAAGCCATCCGCCTGTCCTTGAACATCTGCAGTTGATGACGGTCTTCTTCTCATATTTTATCACACCAGGTTAACATCATAGAATTGAGAATTTCCGCCAAAGTCGTAGTGGCGGAAAGAATTAAGAAATATGTTTTCTGCGACTAAAAAATTTCAATTCGAACATTTGTTCGAATTGGATTTTACAAAACAAAAAGCACGCCAAGAGCGTGCCACTACAAATGAAATAAAAATAGTGGATTTATATCCGCAACTACAAATTTTATATTTATAGATTCCGTATCAAGTACGGAATGACACTTTGTGTCAATTCTTAATTCTTGATTCTGTCGTTGGTAACTACCCCCCCTCCGTCGTAAAGTCAGTGATTAGTGGATAGTGGTTAGTGATTTGAGATTGCTTCGTCATTTCATTCCTCGCAATGACTGCGCTGTTAACCTGTGAAAAAAGTATAACATAAAATGTGCGGTTTGTCAAGTACTTTTTTTGTAAACGCAGATTACACAGATAACCTGAACAAGCCTGTCCCCGAACTTATTCAGGGCCAGGCTTCGGGGCTCCAATCTCTTGCCTTATTTAAGGTAGCCGACGGGAATTATGTAAATTGGTGAAAGGTTTTTAGGAAGATTCAAAAGATTTGTAACTGCGGTATCTAAAAATGCGCCGACGGGAACAGAGCCTAAACCTAACGCGACTGCTTGAAGATGAATATTTTGTGCGATATGACCTGCTTCCATATCTGCGTACCGAATTCCTCGTTTGCTATAGCGTGCCATAATTTTTTCGTAATCACAACAGATGATTACCGAAATACCAGCATCGGATATAAATTCCTGCCCATATGCAGCATCAGAGAGTTGAGTTCTTAAATCGCCATCTTTCAGTTTTTCTATTTTGTGTCCTTGCGGGATATAATGAAAAATTCCGTCAGCAGATACAAAATAAATTTCTACTGGATATATTGCACCTGCTGATGGTGCTGAACGGAATCCCATTTTTGATGTGAGACCTTGTGCCGACCATAAAAGTTGTGAAATTTGTTCAGGTGTTAATTTTTTGTTCTGAAAATTTCTTACGGAGCGTCTTTTGAAAATTGTTTCTTCTAATGATATAGTTCCTTTTAGTTTTGGTTGTGGTAGTTGTATCATTTTTTCCTCCGAATAAAGACAGTGAGTAAGTGAGTAAGTGAGTAAGTGAGTAAGTAAAAAACACTTAAACACATAACCACTTGACCACATAACCACTTTTTTTATATTCATAATTCCTGGCGCCAGCCGTAAGTTAAACCGAATTCATCTGCCCGGTTAAGAACCTGTGAGTATTCTTTGTCTGTAATTTTTCGTTGTAATTCCGGGAACTCATCGGTTCTATTTGCAGGGTGATACTGTGCCATAATTGAGAGATAAGTTTTTTTAGAAAGCTCTGTTGCGATAAATTCAAACACTTTTTTGCTACCTGCGATATTATCAGGCAGAACTAAATGTCGTATCAAAAGCCCTTTTACAGCAACACCATTTTTTATTTGTAAATCACCAACCTGACGATACATCTCTTTCAGTGCCTTTTTATTTATGTCCCAGTAGTTTTTGGCATCAGAATATTTTTCAGCAATTTTATCGTCAGAATATTTCGCATCTGGCATATAGATGTCTATAAACCCATCCAGCAACTTCAATGTTTCTACTTTTTCATAACCACCGGAATTGTAGACAACAGGAATTTTCAGTCCTTCTCTTTTTGCTAATAAAATTGCCTCTGCGATTTGGGCGATAACATGTGTTGGTGTTACAAGGTTTATATTATGTGCATTTTGGTTTTGGAGTTTCAGCATTATTTCTGATAGTTTTTCAACTGTTACTTCGTTTCCGTGATAAAGTTGAGAGATTGGATAGTTCTGACAGAAAACGCATCTTAAATTACAGCCGGTAAAGAAAATTGTGCCGGAACCGTTATAGCCGGATATAGGTGGTTCTTCTCCAAAATGTAAATTGTAAGCAGAAATTTTCGGATTCTTACCGATTTTACAGAAGCCCAGTTCGTTTTTAAGGCGGTTGACATTACAGTTTCTCGGACAAATAGAACATTTGTAAAGCAATGCTGAAAAGTTTGTCATATCAAAACAGAATAAATACTACCGATAGAAATGACAAAAAAAACGAGCGCAACCAGAAATGGAATTATTAGTGGTGAAACAAGTACAACATAGGTTTTTGCGTTGGAGATATTATAAAGTGTTTTTATTGAAACAAACAAAATATAAATTAACCAGCCGCATATAATTATTACTAAAAAATAGTAAAACGGCATACCCACAAATCTGGCAATTAAAGAAACCGGTATTAAAAACAAAAATGGTATGAGTGAAAAATTCAGAAGTGTAATAAGCGTAATAATATCACCTTTACCATTACCCTTCTCCAACAATCCGGCGACAATGTGGAACCCACAGGCAGTAGCAATCAAAACCCAAAAATTGAAAAATAAAATAAAAATAAAAAACATCCAGAACCCACTAACACCCTGATAAAACACAATTGAACCTGAGATAATGGAACTTAAATTTGCGAGTATAAAAATAGCCCAAGAAAAAGATACCGGTCTTTCTACAATAGCCAATTCTATCGCTTCTCCTGGTTTATCAATAAATGACAAAGCGAGTTCAATTTTTGAGGTTATCATAATAAAGGTTTTTATCGTCGGAAGCGTTAACTTATTAATTAATTCATTAATTTGTTAATTAATATTTTTATTCCAAAATATATTCAAATCGCACATTCATATCAGGCAAAATTTTTGAGAATCCTTTCTCTTCAAACCTGCCTGGAATAAACTCAAAAATTCGTTCCCACTGGTCTAAATCCGATATTATTTTTACATCACCTTTGAGTTTGGCGAGTTTTTTTGCTTCTTCAATTGATTCCTCTAATCCACCTAACAAATCCACAAGACCGACTGCTTTTGCTTGTGCGCCTGTAAAAATCCTGCCATCAGCCAGTTCGCGTGCTTTTAGTTCATCAAGTTTTCTACCAGAAATCACTGCGGATAAAAACTGCTCATATGCATCGTTGATTAAATCCTGTAGTATTTTATGTTCTTCGGCAGTCATCTCTCTGGCAAAATTTCCGATGTCTTTATGTTTACCTGATTTAATTACTTCAATTTTTACGCCAATTTTTCGCATAAGTTCCGATAGATTCCCAATTTCCAAAATTACACCGATTGAACCGGTAAGCGTTCCCGGCTGTGCAATAATTTTATCACATGCTGATGCAATATAATATCCACCAGAAGCCGCGATATCTGCAAAAGATGCAACAACGACTTTTTTATTCTTACGCAGTTTTATTATTTCTGAATATATTTCCTGAACTGCTGCAACTGTTCCGCCGGGCGAGTTTATTCTTAACACAACCGCTTTTATAGACGGGTTTTCGTTCAACTTTTTTAGCCGTTTTACAATTCTATCTGAATCACGTGCAAAAATTTCTGATGATTTTGTTGCTGTCCTGATAGGGCCGTAGATATTCACAACTGCAATTTTATCCTGTAAAATCTGGACTCTTCCTTCACCTAAAATTTTTCGTTTAGAAACTTGTGGTGCTTGATAGAAAACAAGCCAGCAGCCCAGAATAACCGATATAAAAAACAAAATTGCTATAAATGTAGCCAGTTTATTTCGTTCCATACAATTTTACCTCCGACTTGATTTTTTTAGTTTCAAATTTGATTTGGTTGTAATCAATTTTATAGCGTTCACATATTTTTTTGAATGTTTCGCCACGCTGTCGTCTTTTTACAATTTCGTCAGGTAGTTTCTCAATTTTTTTAGCAATCAGAATTACTTTTATGACTTCGCTGTAGCCAAGCCCTTTGTTTTTTAGCAACTGCAAATCCTGTGCTGAGAGTTGCCAGTAAGTAACCGCCTGTGATAGATTCTGGCAGAATGGCTCTATTGTGATTGATTTTTGTTCCTGTCCCTTAATACTGTCAGTACTACTTTCCTGTGCGCTCAAATATATGAATACCGACAAAAACAAGACTGCTAAAAAAAATAATTTATCTCGCTGTGACATATCTAAAAAATGTAGCATTCCGTTGTTTGTCTGATTTAACCTGTATAGCGACCATATTTTTCAGTTCCTTTTCCCATGCAGGTATTTTTATTATACCGTTGAAATTTAGTATCTGTGTCTGGTTTGGATATAATTCAGTGATAGTTTTTTGATTAGTACCTTTTATTTCACCACCAATCAAGAAAATTCTTACTACCAGATTTTTCAATTTTTTTTTAGAAGTATTTTTTATTACAACCGGTATCAAAAACTGCTCGTTTATTCTTATTTTTGGTGATAGATTGATTTCAGCCGAGACAGTCAGAAGTCCATTTATTTTTCGCATCTCAGTAATTGCTGATGCGCCCGCTAAAAGCCATTCAATAGTGGGATACGGGCTGATTCGTCCCCATAATGCTCGTGATAGGTCATGAACAAACACACTATCAACGATAGTATCATTATATATTTTTTTTGTTGCTTCAACAATTCGGTTATAAAATTCTTCAGGTGCTGGTGGGTTCAGTATTTTCTGATGGAGCGGGAAATCCACAACATTACCGACGATAATATTTGCCTGTATTTTTTTTATATAGTTATGCCAATCATCTAACAGTATATTAAACCGGTCCCTATCTGTCTCATACAGCATTACCGCATCAATATCTGCGCCTGCATCTGCGACCATTACAGGGTCTTGACCATGCTGCCAGCCTTTTTCCCACGAGAGTGTAAAAACCCAGAGTGGTTTTTTTAGTTTTACTTCTGTAGTGATTCTTTTTATTATTTTTGCAACCCTGTGTGCACGCCACCACTGCCACTGGTCAATAAGGCTCATATTCAGTCGGGCAACTTTTTCATTAGCAAGCCAAGCCATTCTTCTTGTAGCGTTATATTTTTCCCAGCCTTCTGGCAGTTTTACATTTATCTCTTGAACGAACTCGTCAACAAGTTCATAGCCACCTAACGCATTCCGAATATAATCCAGTCCGATGTAATCAATTTCTGGGATATCATTAAGCACCCTTACCAGTTTTATAATATCTGAGACCCGTTTCTCGTCGGCAAGCGAGATTGCGCGGGTTTCTACCGGACCACCCTCTTCAGCGATATAGTCATATGCATATCTATAGTTTTTGTACTTGTAGTGTCCGTATGTCAGATATGAGATAATATAAGTTCCAAATTTCAGGCCACGATTGTGCGCTTCTTTTCCCAGTTCAGGCAGTTTTGAGATATTTTTTTCTGTCCATGGAAAATGTTCGTCGGGATTTGGTGTTTCCGCTTTTGTCTGACCTGCGAGATACCAGAATGCATCTGCTCCGATAAATTCCGTCCAATCAAACATACCTTTGAAGCCAGTTTCTTTACCATTAGGGTTTTTCATTTTTAGTGTTGAGAGTGTTGTTGCGTTTTCAAAGGTTAAAATTCCAAACCCGCGTGGGAATACCCGTTTAAGTTTGCGTCGTTTGATGAAAAAATGCGTTGTTGAAAATTTTATATTTTGTGCTAAAAATGGTTCAATATAATACTTACCGTCGTCAGCATTCCATGGACATGGCCATTTACCTTCCCACACCATTTTTTTGCTGTTGTAGATTAACGGTATTTTCCCAAGACCGCCTATGGTGATTATTCTGTTTTTATCCTTGAATACCGACACATAAAATGGTTCAGTTTTATATTTTTCAGCCAGTTTTTTGGTTTTGATTTTTGCTGTTATTTTTATAAACTCCCAGTGATAATATAACTTCTTATTCGTTGATAGAAAAAGGTCAGTTTTCAGAAATTTTACAAGCGAATAAATTCCCCAAAATACCAGTAAGATAAATAAAAATAGTAAAAAAATAATAAAAAATTTTTTCATTGTTCGGTATCCAACAGAATTGTTACAGGTCCGTCGTTATGGATTTCAACAAGCATATCTGCTGCAAACTTTCCGGTTTTGACAGTTAGTTCCGATTTTTGCAGTTGCTGGACAAATTTTTCATACAAGATATTTGCTTTTTCAGGTTCTAACGCAGAGACAAATTCCGGTCGTCTACCTTTTTTACAATCACCATAAAGTGTGAACTGCGAAACCACAAGAATTTCACCTTTAATATCTGCCACAGAAAAATTAAATTTATTTTGAGCGTCTGCAAAAATCCGTAGGTTCAATATCTTATCCGAAGTCCAATCAATATCTTTTTCAGTATCAGTTTTACCGAATCCAACAAGAACAACTAATCCTTTACCGATCTCTTCTTTGATATTGTGGTATGAAACTGCTGCTTTTTTTACTCGCTGGATGACTATTTTCATTTTAGTTTATCTATGATTTTCATAAGTTCTTTTACTGAATGTGCTTTTATTATTCCAGGGATATCCCATGTTTTTATTCCCACCACCATTTTATCTATCGCTTTTGCAAGCCCAATTTCTGAAAGTGTACCGTATTCACCGTCAATTGCAATAATTATATCTGCAGTTCTTACGATGATTGCGTTTCTTGCATGGCTCATTGCTGTTATTATAGGGATATCAATGTAAGCATTTGCTTCATCTTTTGATTTACCCGGCAGAATCCCGATAGTTAAGCCACCAGTTTTTTTTGCACCTTTACAAGCTGCTTCCATCACACCACCCATACCGCCACAGATAAGAATATGTTTGCGTTTTGCGATTTCACAGCCAATTTCTTCTGCGATTTTCGCTATTGTTTTATCACACTTATTCCCACCGATAATACCTATTATCATTTTTTAGTATTAACCAAGATAAGCCACAGAATTTCACAGAATCTCACTGAAACTTATTTCTGTGTTTTTTCTGTGTGTTTCTGTGGCTTTTTTTGAAATCCCGAGACCGCTAGGAAAGCGTCCCCGACAGGAATCGAACCTGCATCAATGGCTCCGGAGGCCATCACTCTGTCCATTGAGCTACGGGGACATACCAGTTGAACCACAAGGAAGCACTTTTATTTTACCATTATTTTGATTTAAGTCAAGATTTTTTTTGGAGGGGTGGAGGGGTGATGGAGTGGAGTGGGTGATTAACGAGATATGCCGGGATGTTTCAGGTTTTCAGCAAGTTGTTCAAGTTCGGCAAGAAGTTCAGATTTGTTTGGATTGTTTTTTAATTGTGTAACAAGCCCTTTTATCTTTTCACAGATTTCTTGACGATGGCTACGATAAGTAAGTCGGTCTTCCT
>JBFLWK010000082.1 GCA_040757695.1 Elusimicrobiota bacterium | reverse complement strand
TTATGAGGAAGTGTTATTGAAGAGCCGTGTGTGGGCAATCTGCAAGCACGGTTCTGCGAGGGGCACGACAGCCCGATAGGGCTGTCACCACAAGGAGGTTATAAAGATGTCTACTCAACAAAAATTAGAATATACACAATTGACGGAAAACATATAAAAACCTTAGAAGAAACAAACGGAAATAAGAGCATAGAATTATACCCAATACAAGAAAATATCCCGAGTGGAATATATTTGTATGGTACAAATAATCCTGGAGAAAAGAATATGGGAAAATTTACAGTAATTCGATGACCAGTGATAAAAATGTTTAAAAAATATCTTTTTGTTTTATATCTATCAATATTCAATTTTTACACTTTAATTGCAAATGAAATTACGAGTCCGAGATTTTTATTGATTGCACCTGGTAGTCGGCCGAATGCAATGGGCGAAGCGTTTACTGCTATAGCAGATGACAATAATGCAATATATTGGAATCCCGCTGGTATATCAAATCTTAGCAAGAAAGAAATATCTTTCACTCATATAAAAGGTATAGTTTATACAAATATGGAATATCTTATATATGTCCGACCAGTAAATAAAATAAAAGGAACATTAGGTGCGAGTATTTATTATATGTATGATTCTCAGGCAAGAACAAATGAACAAGGTGAGTTTGAAGGCGATTTTAATAATAATTCTTTAGTTGGGATATTATCATATGGCAAAAAGATTGTAAATGTCATAGATATCGGTGCCAGTCTAAAATATATAAGATGGAAATTGGATACAAAAATAGCCAAAGGGTTTGCTATAGATGTAGGATTATTAAAACAAAACTTATTCTCAAAATTGAATGTCGGATTGTCTTTCCAAAATATTGGCCTGAAAATGAAATTTATTGAAGAAAAATTTTCTCTGCCTGTAGTAATCAAATTAGGTGTAGGATATAAATTATTAGAAGATAATTTAATACTCGCATTGGATACTAACCATTATGTAAATGATATAACTGGTTTTAATATAGGTGCAGAGTATGTTATGAAAAAGATGTTTTTCATAAGGTGTGGATATAAATATTTTAAGGATATTGTAAAACTAAAGCATCTTGGGGGGATATCTTTGGGTGTTGGTTTCGGAGTTGATGGCTACAGTTTAGATTATGCTTTTGTTCCATATGGGGAATTAGGCGACATGCACAGAATTAGTTTTATTATAAAGTTCTAGTAAAATTGTATGAATAAAAAAAAATTAATATTAATAATTTTGTTATTGGCAATTTCTGATAGTTGTATTTTACAAGGTGTTTCTGAAAAACTAATGCCTCAGCCGGTATCAGTTATAAACTGGCATGATGGAATGAGGGTACTGAATATAAAAGGTATTTATTTAAGTATGAAACCAGAAAAGAAGGAGCCGAATTATTCATTCAGTATTTCAGGACTTGGACTTACTGGTGATTACAATTTTGCAGTAAATGATAAGTGTGGATTTAATATAAACTATTTTGTAATGGGAATTAATAGTGATTCAAAAGATACTTATTCTAAATACGTGAATGATTTAACCATATGGAGTATTAATCCAAATTTTTCTCTTGAACTTATTGGAGGAGAAAAAAAAGATATAGCCGGTGAAATTACTAAAAGTGATTTCAGTATGGCAGCATTCATCGGATTAGGACGGTTTAGTATGGGTTCTTCCTCTTATGCTCAGAGCAATATATCGGGAAGAGAAAAAGATACAGGTAGTATGGATTTAATAATGAAAAGTTGGGATTTAGGAGCTGTTGCAGAAATACCATTATCATTTTGGATATCTTTGGCACCAAGTTGGTATATGACTACATATTCGTCAATGGAGGGAAAAGTATTTGACCAAACAATAGAGGAAGATGGGCTTTCAATAACCATGCAAATGTATGGTACGGATATATTCATAAGACCATTGAAACTTAATCCTAATTTAAAAGTAAGTTTGGGTATGCTTTTTGGACTTGTTGAGTCAAACAGTAAAGATGAATCCGGCTATAAATCTACACTTATTATACTTGGATTACAATATGAATGGGGTAAGCATTACAGCAGTGTGTTAGTTGGACCAGGAATAACAAGGTAGGTAAAAAAGTAGGAAAGTTCACGCAAAATTCAGGATAAAGGGAGAATAATATGCAGAAGTTAGTGTTTTTTTTATTGTGTATTATAGTAAGTTTAACAGGTTGTGTAACTGTTCAGACAACAACAACGGAATCAGCAACAGAAGATGTGCTAGAATTAAATTTGCCACATTACAATGGACCAAGGAAAATTATTTATGTTTTTGATTTAAAAAATAGTAGTGAATTTGATGACCCTAAAATAGGACGAGGAATGGCAAAAATGTTAACAACAGCTTTAGTTGATTCGAAGCGATTTAAAGTAGTTGAACGTAGCCCTGAAATGATTAAAAGCATATTAGAAGAGCAAAGATTTAGTCAGAGTGCTGTTGTTGATGAGCAAACTGCAGCAAGGATTGGAAAATTATTAGGTGCCCAAGCGGTTGTAGTAGGGGAAGTAAGTGAATTCGGTATTCGGAAAACTGGTGTTTATACAGGGTTTACTGGTTCTAGGAATATAACAACGAGGATAGTAATAGATGCCAAAATGGTTAGCGTAGAAACAGGCGAAATTATTTCAGCGGCAACTGGTATTGGCACATGCACTACCAGTTCATCTGGAACGGGTGCAGTTTTATCTTTTGAGTATGGAACAGAAGGATTTGATGAAACTTCTATCGGGATTGCTACAAGAAAAGCTATATATCAACTAGTAGAGAAAATAGCAATGGAAGTGGAACGTTTGTGAAAACAATGGTTATGTTTAGTATAATTAAATATTTTTTTCCAATAGTATTTTTAATTTTATTTTTTGGCAAACTATTTGCTAAACCAGAACCACCTGTCTTATTGAGCCCTGAGAATGGTGAAATAATCACCACAACTCTACCAACTTTTGAATGGTATGGAGTTGAAGACACTGCTTGCTATAACATTGCTATTTATTCCGATAGAGAATGTACAAAAAAAATTGTTGATGCAAGTTCAAATTATCCCCAAAAAGAAGAATGGACAGTGCCAGATAGAAATTATTTACAGAAAGGAAAGACATATTACTGGCGTGTTGCTACACTTAATTCCGATGGATGGTCAAAACCATCTTCTGTGTGGTCATTTATAATTGAGTGGTCTGCCCTTACTAAAGAAGTGCCAAGTAGTAATATAAATAATGAAAGAAAATCTCAAAGTGATATCACTGATGAAAAAATATGCCCTAGTTGTAATCGAAGGAATAGATCAAATGCTAATTTCTGTAGATATTGTGGAAGATCATTAACCAATGTGATTATAAAAGACAATGATGAAAACAAGACGAAAATAGAATATAAAGAAAGTTATCAGCCAAGGCCTGAACCAAAACCGGTTAGAGAAGAGTATACACCAAAACAAAAAACTATAAAAGATATAACTTGGGTAGAAGGAGGGATATTAGTATTAGCGGTACTTTTATGTCTATAAGTAAAAAATATATAAAATATTAATAAAAATTTTTGATATGCAAAAATTGATTGTAATATTATTGCTTATAATTTTTTTTAATGGATGTGCAACAATATATGCACCATCTTCTTATAAATTTGAACCTAAAGATGAATTTTCACCTTACGGAAAAGTTATAATATATAATCAATCCGAATCAACCTTGAAAATAACAATAGATAAAGAAGGTATAGTTATGCATTCCGGAAAAACAGATAGCATTTTCGGACAGGGTCCTTGGGATTTTGAATCTAAAACCCAAATAAAGTTTAAAATAGTTACCGGGTCGCATGAAATAAGATGGTCTGATGCTCATTCTGACCAACCAAGAGTATTAAAAAAGAAATTTGAAGTGAGTAATAATGAAACAATAAAATTGATTATACCACGCTCGCCGGGAAGATTTTATGGTATAGTGGGCAATGTGATAGTAGATGCTGTGGATAATGCACTTTTGGGAGATAAAGATATTATTATTGAAAAGGTAGATAAAAATCCAAATAAGGCGGAAATAAAAAAGAAAAAAGTTGAAAATAGTTCTGTTCAACAGGGATTTATTACTTGCCCACAGTGTGGTGCCCAAAACCTGAATGATGCAAATTTTTGTGACCAATGTGGAACAAAGTTAAAGTAAAGGTGTAACCTATTAAAAAACAAAAAGCAATGAGAGAAATAATTTTAGAACTATTCTGCATATGCTTTATTACCAACACAATATTTTCAGCACAAAAACCAACGGTGTTGTTTTTAACCGACGCTGAGCCAGGAGCAAAACTGTATTCAATGGGTGAAGTGTTTTCAAGTGTTAGTCCCGCAGATGCTTTCAACAATCCTTGGTTTCTCGGCTGGACAGTTGATTCTGGAATATCACTTTCCCAGTGGTCTGGTGTAATAGAAAACTCAAAATACAATTTTGGTGGAGTAATTCTGCCATATACAAAATTAGGCACACTAAGTATAAGTTATCTTGAGTATAACACTGGCACCGAAACAGTTGAAGAACTTGATGGCACAACAAGAAAAATAACATTAGAAAAAGATACGCTCATCAGTATTGGTTATGGACTACCATTCAGCCAGAGCATATTTGTGGGCGGTAATGCCAAATACCTAACCAGCACACTTGCGGATGAGTATAAAGCGACATCAATACTAAACGATGTCGGAATTGTTTATCGTTCATTGAAAGATAAGCACACTATAGATTTACTATATATGTTAACTGCCTCTATGCCATAGGCGGCATAACATTCGGTGATTTTCTGAAGGTGCCAGTTGGCGCCCGCGCTACTGCTATGGGTTCTGCATTTACCGCTGTTTCTGATAATGCAGAAGCAACCTACTGGAACCCCGCTGGACTTACACAAATGTGTAATAAGAACATCTCATTTACACATTTACAATATGTCAGTGGGATACGGTATGGTGATATTTCGTTTGCAATGCCCGTCGGAAAACGCGTTTTTGGTGCGGAATTGAATACACTTTACACAAAAGATACACGCAGAGAAGATATCACTGGCAACAAGACAGGCGAGTTTATGAATTATAACTCGGCATTATCTGCTGTATACGCTGAAAAGTTAGACGAGAACATATCCTGCGGTATTTCGCTGAAAGGAATATACTTACAATTAGATGATGAGAAATCAGGTGGCGTTGCTGTTGACTGCGGCGCTTTGTATGATACAGGCAAGAAAATGAAGTTTGGCATCGTGCTCCAGAATCTCGGTCCGAAAATAAAGTTTGTAGATGAAAGCGCGCCTTTAGCAATAAATATCCGCTGGGGAATGAGTTATCAGGTGAACGAGAAACTCTTAATCGCAAGCGATTTAATGCTGCCCTTTTCCGGCGACGGCGCAATTTCAGTTGGAACAGAGTATTATGTGATAAAATTTCTGCCTGTGCGGGTTGGCTATAAATATCGTTCAGGCGGGAATGATTTAGGCGGACTTGATGGCTTATCTGCCGGGCTTGGCGTGAATTTTAAGAAGGGGAGGGATGGTGGATATACGCTTGATTATGCATTCGTTCCATTCGGTCGGTTCACTAATACCCACAGATTTTCATTCGGTATGAAGTTTTAATACATTGACTTTTACCTACCAATTTAGTATAATCTGTTCGTGCTAAAAATTACTAATCTGACAAAAAAGTTTAACACCAAGGTTGCAGTTGATAATATCTCTTTGGATATACCATCAGGTGAGATTTTTGGGCTTTTAGGCCCTAACGGCGCTGGAAAAACAACCACTATAAAAATGATTGCAGGACTCATTAGACCAACTGCCGGTAGCATAATTGTTAATACCTACGATATCCAAAAAGAGCCGATAGAGGCAAAAAAAATTATTGGGCTTCTTCCAGATACACCATTCGTCTATCAGAAACTTACTGGCAGAGAGTTTTTAGAGTTTATCTGCGGAATCTACAACATCAGCAGTGAGAAAATAGATAAGTACCTTGAACAGTTTGAACTTAAAAACTATTCTGACGAACTTATTGAATCCTATTCTCACGGGATGCAACAGAAACTGGTTCTGGCAAGTATTTTAATGAGAGAGCCAAAAATAATTTTGTTAGATGAACCGCTTGTCGGACTTGACCCTAAATCTGCACGGCTGGTAAAAAATATCTATTATGAACTGGCACAGAAGGGTACAACTATATTTTTATCAACACATATTCTGGAAATTGCAGAAAAACTTTGCACAAAACTTGCTATAATTAACGAAGGTAAAATTATTGCACTCGGCACACTAAAAGAACTAAAAAAACAAGCAGCAACCGAAACCAACTTGGAAGAGGTCTTCTTCAAACTCACAGAAGAAATATAAATGTAAGCAAATGCTTACATTTTAAAAATGATGAACCAATTCATTTATTTAGAAACAAAAAACTTTTTAAACAAAATAAAATCTATCACCTGGCCGGATGCATTTAAGACATCGTTTTTAATGATACTTGGTTTTATCTTTTTGTGGTTTTTATATCACGGTTTTTTTAGGGTGCTTATCTATCTCAATACTATAGAGTTTATTGGTGGATTGCTTATTGTAAAACTTGTTGCAATGATTTTTTTAACTTTTTTGATAATGCTCGTATTTTCAAATCTAATCATTTCATTCTCAACTATTTTTCTGGCTGATGATTTGAATTTTCTTATGTCGCTTCCAATAACTGCGAAACAAATTTTTATTTACAAATTCCTGAGAACAACTTTTTATTCTTCATGGATGGTGCTTCTGGCATTTTTGCCGTTTTTGTTTGCATTCGGCAGAATAAAATCGGTAAATGACAGTTTTTATATCGTAACCTTGCTATTTCTGATTCCATTTTTTTTAATTGCGTCATCAATTGGAACAATAATCAGTATTGTTTTTGTGCAACTTTTACCATCACAAAAAGCAAGAGATATTTTCATTATATTAGGAGTCCTACTCGTAGGTGCTGTCTATCTTTTTGCAAGATTTATTCAGCCTGAAAATTTTCTGAAAGCAGATAAGTTTAACGAAGTAATAGAGTATATATCTGTAATTCAGATGCCAACCGCAAAGTATCTGCCATCTTGGTGGTTCACATCAGTATTGTTTTTGTATGTCTCAAAACAGTGGAGCAATTTTTGGTTTTATTCATTTCTGCTTTTTAGTATCGCTTTTATACTTGTTGCTGTTACAATCTATATTTCTCAAAAGTCATATTATAATAGCTGGGCTGATTCACAAGAATCATCAGGATATAAAACATGCCTAAAATGGAAAATTAAAAACAGGGCTGTTTCGCTTTTTATGAAAGATATAAAAATATTTTTTCGCGATACTTCACAGTGGTCTCAACTTCTGTTACTTCTGGCACTGGTTATCGTGTATCTTTTTAATATCTACAAACTACCGCTGGATACATTTTATTTGAAATCGCTCGTCTCATTCTTGAATATCGGACTTGCAGGTTTTGTGCTTGCAGCGATTGCGTTAAGGTTCGTTTTTCCACTGGTCTCAATTGAAGGTAAAAGTTTCTGGATTGTTAAATCTTTACCAATAACATTAAAAAAATTTATATGGGAAAAATTTTTGATAGCGGTAATCCCTCTGGTTTTTTTAGGCGGATTATTTATCGGAATTTCTAATTTTCTTTTAACCGTGACTAAATTTATAAGTTATCTGTCGTTTATAACAATAATTTTTGTTGCAGTTTCACTTGCTGCAATGGCGGTTGGTTTTGGTGCTGTTTTTCCGAAGTTTAAGGTTGAAAATATCTCGCAAATTGAAAGTTCTACAGGCGGAATGATATTCATAGTATTTTCACTTTTTTATATTTTTTTGGTAATCTCATTAGAAGCAATTATCGTGCGTCTCTGGTTTGTCTCGCAACTCTATCGTAAAAATGTTATGGAACCTGGAATAATCATAATAGTCGTATCAGCGCTGATTATTATCAATTTTGTTGCTATCTTTCTGCCAATGTATTTCGGCGCAAAAAACTTGGAGGTGTTAGATGTCTAATTTAAAACGCAGAAGCTGGAGATTGTTTTACCTTTTACCTTTTACCTTCTACCTTTTACCTGCATTTATTGGTTGTGCTAAAAAAGTTGAAAAAAAAGAACCGCTTTATGATTACGGCAGGTTTTATACCGACGGGAACCCATCAAAAAAATGGGTTTCTATCACATTTGATGATGGTCCTAACTCGCAGGTTATAGAGAAAATTTTTGAAATACTTAAGAAAGAAAATGTAAAAGCAACCTTTTTTCTGGTTGGTGTAAATGTAAAAACCTATCCACAATATGTAAGCAAATACTTACAATTGGGACATGAAATTGGTAACCATACATACTCACACAGGAATTACTATCAGTTGAAAAAAACAAAATCGTTAGACCAATTTGAAAAAATACTTTCACAGGAATTAGAAGATTGTGAGACAGCAATACGAGATGCTGTTGGTATAAAACCGCTTTTTATGAGGTTGCCTAATGGGTTCATTTCGCCGACTATAAAAAAAGTTGCAAAAGAAAAAAAATATCTTGTTGTCAACTGGACTTTCGGCTGTGACTGGCAGGAAAATGTTAAAGACAGAATGGTAAAAAGGTACTTGGAAGGTATTGAACCTGGTGCAATCTTGATATTCCACGAGAAGAAAATTACAACCGAGGCACTTCCAGAAATAATCAAAGGAATAAAAAAGAAAGGTTATGAGATAGTGCCGTTACGGAAGATTTTGGGAATAAATGATATAGACAGATAAAGAACAGATGTAGACAGAATAGGAATCTGTTTGCATCTGTGTTATTATCTGTTTGAATCGTCTTTATTTGCCGGAGGAGGGAGTTGAACCCACACGACTCCATATGAGCCAAAAGATTTTGAGTCTTTCGCGTCTGCCAGTTTCGCCACTCCGGCAGTAAAAGCAATTTAAAATTAAAAATTAGCAATTAAAAATTTAGGGCTCTATAGCAACTCGAAACATTCTACATTTTTAATTGATTTTTGTCAATATGCGATTAGGTATTCATTGCTCTGTTGGAAAAGGACTGAAAAATACAATTAAAGAAGCGGTTGAGTTGGGATGTGAAACAATCCAGATTTTCTCTCGGTCGCCGCGGGCTTGGGCTCGGAAAGAGTTTAATCTTGATGAAATCCGAGAATTTAAAAAAGCGTTAAAAGAAAACCGAATTTTTCCATTGATTGTTCATATGCTTTATTTAAATGTCGCCGAATACCCCGCAGCTTGCTGCGGGGATGAAGGCGACCGACAAATTTTGCCAAATTTTGTATAATGTAATATGTGGAGCTAAGACGAGCAAGTCACGCTGTATATGAACTC
>JBFLWK010000081.1 GCA_040757695.1 Elusimicrobiota bacterium | reverse complement strand
GCTTTCACGTCAATTTTTTATAGGTTCCTTTATAATATGTCTCAGCATTTATTAGCAAGCGTGTCTGATGAATCAGACCACCCTATTTCTCATTAGAGAAATGGGAAATTTGCCAAACTACAGTCAGATTTAGTTATTCCTTTAAATATTGCTTCGCCGCTGGGTGAAGTAATTGTAAGCAATGCATCCGGTGGAATTGTTTTTACAATAACAGTTGGTGGCCAAATTCGTTGATGCAAATAAATGCCAAATCTTGTAAACTGAAAATAGATATCCGCTACACAATAAAATATCAATCCTACAAATAGACATATACTTGTTATCACAAAAATTTTTCTATATTTTTTAGCAGTATCAAGCACGAAATCAAAAACTGTCTTTACCTCTCTAGACTCAGGTGCTTCAGGATGTTCTATAACTATTTCTTTTCTTTTTTCTTTTTCTGGAGGTTTTTCTGGGAGAACCTTTTCTTTGCTGGGTATAACTATTCCTTCTGTCGTTTCAACTTTTTCTGCTTCTTCTGCTATTGCATCAAGTTCTATATTTTCTAATTTTGCATCTTCTTGTTCATGTTGTATTTCTACGGCTAATAAATCAACAAGAGAATCTCTTAAATCTTCTTCACGATGCCCATATTTCCGGATACTCACATATTTCCATATGTCAATGAACATCTCTTTTGCAAGTTGATATCTTTTATCTAAATCCTTTTGAAGAGCTTTTAACACTATGTTTTTCAAATCATCAGGAACCTTACTTTCTTCCAGCGGTTTTAAATCAAACTTACAAGTTCTAACTTTTTGCCAAATATCTAAATCTGTATCTCCTTCAAACAATCTTTTGTTAGTTAACAATTCATATAGGATTATACCTAATGAAAAAATATCAGAGCGTTTATCAAGTTGTATTTTGCCTTCTGCTTGTTCAGGAGACATATACGGTATTTTTCCTTTTAATACACCAGTTCTGGTTTTTTCTGTCCCTTTTAGTGCCGCCTTAGCAATGCCAAAATCTGTAAGTTTAACTTTACCATCAAAGCAAAGCATGATATTGCCTGGTGAAACATCTCTATGCACAATGTTATATGGTTCACCCGCCTCATTTTTTAGGGCGTGGGCGTAGTCTAACGCACTTAAAACTTTAGCAACAATAGATGCACTCAATTCAACCGGCAATTTTTTGTTTTTTTCAACACAGCGTTTAAGAACATGCCGTAAATCATTTCCTTTTACATAATCCATAATTATGTAGTAAGTTTCATCAGAGGTTTTGCGATAATCAATAACCCGAACAATATTTTCATGTTCAAGACTGGCAGTAATAATCGCTTCCTTACGAAACATATCCAAAAATTTTGCATCATTAGAAAGTTCTTCATGTAATTTTTTTACAGCAACTAATTTTTCAAGTATTATATCTCTGGCTTTATAGACCGTGCCAAAACCACCTGGCAAACCTATTTGCTTAAGAATTAAGTACCGATTATCTAATATCTGTTTTTTCATAAAAATAATACTAAAAAAAGCGGGCGATGGGAATCGAACCCACATCAGAAGCTTGGAAGGCTTCGGCATTACCACTATGCAACACCCGCAAAAAATAAATTAAGCCACAGAATTGCATAGAAACTTCTTTTGACTGGATTAAATTAAGAAAAATTAGAAAGATTAGAAAAACTACGAAAAATTACAAAAATTAAAATCTTTCGGTTTATCCCGCACCATCTATTAGCCGAGGACGGGAGTCGAACCCACAACCTACGGTTTACAAAACCGTTGCTCTACCATTGAGCTACCTCGGCAGATGGTGCTTAACGGTACTACAACAAAACCGCTGCACTACCGCTGAGATACACCGGCACTTTTTTTTACTTGTTTTTCAATTTTGCTTCAGTTAATCTAGTATTAATTACCTCTTTTAACAATTCTTTATCCATAGATGACATCCTTTCAAATCTATAAAGTTTGCGAATTACTTCTTCAGGCCTAAATTCTAAAAACAATTTAGCGAATGCTTCATCCAGAAATGATACTGAAGCTATAGGTCTATTTTCAAAATCAAATATAAATCTATCAACCTTATTCCATTGCTTAATAATAAACTCATTTCTAAAATATGCTCCTTCTTTTCTAAAATTAGAAACTCGTGTGGGGATACGGAGTGTTAATTGTGATTTACTGTTTTTATTCATAAATTATAATTCTCCTTCAATAATCTCTTTAAATCCAAACCCTACAGATTGTGCATCACTTAAAAGATATGGCAATTTGAATTCAATGCCTGTCCCATGAAAAAAAACTTCTTTCACTTTAGCAATTCTTTTATCTACATCAGCAGTAAAACGTCCTTTATGAGAAAAAATACAAATATTACCTCGGTTTTCCGTAATTATTTCACACAACATTTTAAGTCCCTTGGCACCTGGAATATTGTGACGAGTAGTTATCTCTCCATTTGTTGCAGCTAAAAGAATTTGGTCATCAGCTGAATTTTTGAACCGCGAAATAGTTCTGGCATTTGCAGGAATACCCACACCCAAATCCACCATAGCTGTTCTTATATATTTTTTCTGTCTATATGATTGCGAACACATAAAACATCCGACTTGCGATTTAGCATGGTCAAAAACATTTTGTATTAACTCATTTATACCTAATCTTATTATGTAAGACGTTTTATCATCAATACCTTCACGTTGAATGAAATTTATTAATAAATCTACAAATTGCGGTTTATTTGCATTTAAATGATACAGAGGCACATAACTTCTATAATCCGAGGGTTCCTTTTGCTTGCCTTCCAAAAAATTTTGAAAGCCAATACTATTTATGTAACTAAGCGTATCTTTTGGGGTTGGTAAAACAACTGTTAATTTGGTTCCGAATGTTCTGACTTGATATATTGTTGAAGCAAGAACGGTTAATGCAATAGGACGAATAAAGGTCACTTCTGATAAATCAATACTCAATTCTTCTTTACATGTTATAATTTCCATTCCGGCATAAAGAATTTCCTCCATCTTACCAATATCTAAATTTCCAGATAGTTTAACAGTTTTCCTACTCATTTTGAAAACATTATTAATTAAAAAATATACTATTTTATTTCGGCTTCTATATTGTAAGCACCAAGGTTTGTTACTTTTATTGAAAAGGTTTGACTTTGTTCAAGCCGTTTAGCAACATCAGCAGCGGCTCCTCTTTTGAGGTCTAAATCCAGTGAAGCAACACCATTTGAAAAATCGCGCACCCAGCAATCCCGAACCTCAAGCAAAGCACGAACCGATTTTGTAAAATCATTCAGTTTATTCAGGTTAGGCAGATTTGAAACTGTAAGCCGAACGGTTGACCGTTCTTTAAGAAATTTAAGCACTACATCAGGCAATCCCTCGGCAAGTTTTTTTGTACCATTAACTATTGATGATTTTGCAGCGTTCGGTCTGTTGACATCAATCCCGCCAATTGTCGCAGGTGATGGTGATGCGATAATATCAGCCGAACCCGTTTTTTTCACCTTGATGGAGACAGTTGCCCGATAAGAAACCATACCGCCAAGCCCTTGGTCAGTATTGAAACTTGACTCTGCTTTGCCTTCTACAATAATATCTGATTTGGTTGCTTCCGAGACCACAAAGCCGGCATCAACAAACTTCCCTTTCAGTTCCGATTCTGCATATTTGGTGTTTGAAGGATGCCCATCAATAATTTCGTCAATTGAAAAAGCAACTACTGGATTACCAAGTTTTTTTGGCTCAAGTTCCAGTGATTTCAGTTTCGCAGAAAGGTCTTCTTTTCGGACAAGCGCTTTGACTTTTGTTTTATAAAAATCACCTTCTCGCCATTCTTTCAAAACATCATATTTTTCTATGTAGCCCTCTGTCTGTGAGGTGATGTTATCCTCAATTAGCATCGCTTTAGAAACAAGCGCTTCCTGTGAAACATACACACCTATTACAAGCCCGAGCGCATTTTTTAGGGCATCATGCAATGCTGTGTTTTTGGCACCTGTAATGTTGTTATTCACAATAGGTGCCATACCTTCGGCTTCAACCACTTCGGTGTTTGGTGCAGTTGCTTTTATCTGTGGTTTTGTTGATGCACAACCGGTAAAGGCAGGTAAAAGGTAAAAGGTAAAAGGTAAAAGGTAAAAAAGGAAATAATGTTTTCTCATAAACAAAAACCTCTCTAACAAATGTTATATGACATTTGTCATATATTTCCGATGAGTATTGTGTATTAAAACAGATTGTTATTCAACTATTTTCAAGCCCATATCTCTCAGCGCTTTTTTAGAAAGCCGAAGAACAACAACACAGCCATCATCAGCAGTCCATTCGCTTCTTACAACCTGAGCACTTTTTATGTTAGCGTCAATACTTGTTGCTAACATAGAATCAGTTTCAATTGCTTTCTCAACTGTGATTCCACCTTCTAACTGGACACCTTTAACCACCGAAAGCATATTGTACTGGGCGTTGACAATTGCCGAATTCCGTGATGTTGCCATTTTCTGTGTTTTGTTTTCAAGTGTCTGGTCAGCCGCACCGATACCACGTGCAAAGATAAAATTCTTTGTCACACCCTGCTCAACCCATTCCCGTTCAATCTCGCCCTCTTTAGAGACAGTCCCTTTGTCAGGACTTGACGCACAACCGTAAACCAGGACCGCAACAACCAAACCAACCACCAACTTATTCATACCCCCCCCCTGATATAATGGCAATTAAAAATGTAAAATGTAAAATTAAAAATTATTAAGGTTAACAACAATTTTGCATTTTTAATTTTGAATTTTTAATTGCCTTCATTGCCAGCGGTCGGAATTGAACCGACGACCCCCGCCTTATGAGAGCGGTGCTCTAACCGGCTGAGCTACACTGGCAACTTGTAATTATTATATTAAAATTTATTGGAAAAATCAATGTTTGTTTTTTATATCTGTAATATCCTGAAATACCATCCCGGCACCTTTTATGATGCTATCAGCATTTTTGATAACCAATGTAGAATACCCTATAATTTTATGTTTATTTCCAACAGTTAAATACATTTCTCGTCTGATTTGTGGTTCTGCTTTAGATAATGCTATCTTAAAAAGTTCAACAATTTCCGGGTATCTTACAAAACCGGTTGTCAAATTTTCGCCAACAAGGTCTTTCGGGATATTCAGTATTTCAGAAGCTCTTGGATTGATTGCTGTGATTCTTTTATGGTTATCAATTGCGATGAACCCACCGGGCATTGATTCAAAAATATCGCTCATATATTCTTTTAATGTATAAAGTTCTTCATACAGCCGCGCATTCTCAATAGCAACCGCAGACTGCGACGCAACAGCAGAGATGATTTCAGTATCTTCATTTGTAAACTCGCCTATTTTTTTATTAATAAGCTCAATCGCACCAATAGTTTTGCCTTTTATTATCATCGGGACTGCTATGACTGATTTTGTAGTAAAACCGGTAAGCCAGTCAATATCTTTTTTGAACCGCGGGTCATCTTGAACATTGTTTGAAATCACAACCCGACCGGTATGGACTGCGATACCAACAATCCCTTCGTTCAGTTTGATTTTTATATTCAGTTCCTTGAGAATAGCTGATTTGTCACCTTTTACTACTTTAAAATTTAACTCTTTTGTCTCGCTATCTATCAAAAAAATAGATCCTGCTTCACAATCTACCAGTTTTATTGACTCATCAAGGATCCGTTCAAGTACTTCGTTAAGATTTAGTGTTGATGAAATGCTCTGTGCGATTTCTAAAAGAACTTTTTCCATAGTTACCCCCTGATATAATGGCAATTAAAAATTAAAAATTAAAAGTAATTGTATTTCTTCTACGAAACTTTAGTTTCGGTTATACCACCCACTGGCAAATTCCAAATTCCAAATTCCAATTGACAATTAAAGATTGAAGATTAAAGATTAATAATACTTTTAACTTTTAACCTTTAACCTTTAACCTGCCTTTTTAGAGATATGCCCACTAAAGTAGGAAATAGTTCGTGCTTTATTTGCGAGTTGTTATTCGTGTTTTATTTTTGTTAAATCCTGGAATGTCATTCCACTGCCGAGTATATTACCTTCTCGGTCTTTTATTATTATTGTAGAATACCCAAGCACAAGCGGGTCGCCTGAACGATTGAGTAGTTTTATATCCTGTCGTGAAACCGTTTTTTTCTTTTGATTCGTATCCCACAAAATATCCGCAATCTCTTTATGGTGTGGGAATGCTTCGTATAAAAACCTGCCAGTAACCGCTACTCGTTCTACTTCTAAAATCCGTGCTGCAGTTGGGTTGATTGTGGTGATTGTCCCGAATGAATCAATTGCGATAAATCCGCCGGGCATATTTTCTAAAATTGAATCGGTGAAATTCTTCAATTTTAGAATCTCTGTATAAAGCCGTGAGGTCTCAACAACTAATGAAATCTGGATTGTCGTCAGCATTACCAGTTCTAAATCATCTTCATTAAATTTCCCATTCTTATTCAAAAGTTCAATCGCACCGATACATCTGCCGGTTGAAATCATCGGCACACATAAAATGTTGGTTGTTTTGAAACCGGTTAATGTATCAACGGTAGGATTAAAAAACTCGTCCTCTTCTGGATTATTGACGATTTTTGGCTCCTGTAGCTGAACAACTTTTCCGCAAATCCCGACACCAATCTTGAACGGGATTGAATGAATTATTGTATCTGCAGCGCCTTTTACAGCAACAAGTTTTAACTCATCTCGTTGAAAATCAGTCAAAAAAATTGAGCCCGCCTCGCAATTTACTGTCTGACAGATTTTTTCAAGAAAAACATTCAACAGCCGATTGATATCATAGATGAACCTGATATCATTCACAATTTCATAAATTATTTTTAACTGTTCTGTTTGGAGCATGTCTTTATTATACCAAAAAAATAAAAAATTGCAACTAAAAAAAATCGGGCTGGAATAAGGGGGGGATGAAAACGGTTTTATGGCAGGTTTGAAATATCTTGGCACATCGGAATTTTAATAATTGGGACGCAGATAAACGCAGAAACCCAGGATTAAAAATTAAAAATTGAGAAATCAGAATCAAATTCTAAAATCTTGAATTTTCTGTGAAAATCTGCGTCCTATTTATCTTGAGTTATTCTATAAGTTTTTGAGCAAGGATTTTACAGACGCTATTGAGTTCTTCCGCAGAATATGCCTTTATACTTTCTGACTGCAATATTTTCCCGGTTTCTACATTAACAACATTCACTGTAATAAAATATGTATCCATTAATTTAGAGAGTGAGCCAACTACCATTTGCCGGACATTTAAGAGTTTTCCTATTTGAACTGCACACTCTGATGTAGTGCAGCCACTTTGCTGAAACGCTGCTTCTGCCAGAATTTTATCCATATTCGCCTTTTCAATAACATTGAACTTTTCTGTTTTAACAAGTTCTGTCCTCAAAAAATCGGCAACGATTGATGCATCGGCAGAAGAAACATTTTTCGCCACAAAATCAGCCACCGCTATGTTTTCGCCTGCTGTAAGTTTTTGCGATTTCTTTATTCGCATAGTGTCTATTTTCATACAAACTGATACCGTATGCTTGGGCTCAAAATCCGTTATCGTTCCCCACCCATAATCTAATTGCATACTTCTTCCGTTTAACCCAAGCCCAAAAGTAAAAGTATCAAGATCATAGCCAAATTTATAGCCCGCTCTTACTGAAAAGATATTACTTAATGCAACTTCAAGCCCTAAATTCTCTCTAAGTTTTTCATCATTTTGTTTAACAATATCAAATGACGGAATAACCTTGCCTCTTTCCATATTTAAGATATAACTAAACCCCGCTCTGATTGTTCGTGGAACAGATTCTTTCAGAGTGCCATATTTTAATTTACCGCCTAAACTCTGTAATGATATTCCGATAGATAATGGAAAATCAGAAAAATTATATAAAGCGCCTATATCAAACGCATTAGTTTTTGCTTTTACTTCTTCAACAAGTGTAGAATTTAAATTCTTAAAACTACCGCCAACTGATAAAACATTTGATAATCTTGTAGATATAATAGCAAACAAAAGAATATCTTTCTCAGCATTTACTGTCTTTATATTACCGGACATATCAATAAGTTCCATATTGCCTAATGTCCAGTAATTAACCCCTGCGGAAAATGATATGCTATTACTCGGTAAACTAAAAAATGCAGAACCAAAATTATCGTCCATACTCCCTTTTTGGTATGTTAAATTAAGTTCCTTCTGGTTAATAAATGACAGCGAGGCAGGATTGTACTGAAGAAATGCACTGTCTCCGCTCAAAGATACACACGCTTCTGCAAGCCCGGCTGATTTCCCATTTGCAGGCATAGAAAGTATCAAGCCGGTAGATGTCCCCGAACAATAAAACAAACTTTTCTCACAAATTAGTATAACACTCACTAATAAAAAAAACTTTTTCATTTATTACCTATCGCACCACTGCGACCTTCTTTTTTATATCCACACCTGCACCTTTAATATGAACTATGTAAATACCTGAACCAACAAAATCATCGTCTATATTTTTACACGCCCAACTTATACTATCCTGCACACCCGCTGATACCGTTTTGTCCGTCTCCCAAACCATCTCGCCTTTTATAGTATATATCTTAACATTTATCTTTCCGGAGCCAGTCGGGTTCACCGCTATTATTGCCTGCTCGCGCTTCGCTGGCTGAACATATCCTTTACTACCACCCTGGATTTTGGCATCGCCTACTGTAACATCAATTTTTACTGCTATCCCGGTAAAGTTTTGGTTGTCCTGATTTGATGAAAGTGGAACATACTTTTTATATTCAGGTGTAAAACTATATTTTGTTTTTGTCAGTGTAACAGTGTAATTCCCTGCCACAAGATTTGAAATCTCATAATATCCGTTCGCATCTGTAACCGTTGTTGTTTGACTATCGCCTGTCACTGTTATGGTTACATCACTTATCCCTGTCCCGCTTAAATCTTTCACATATCCACTTATAGAATACAAAGTTGGTGCAACAAAACCACTTACAAAACCCGAACTTAAAATATAACCTGCACTTTGTGATTTTGTAAGTATCTGGTCAACAGAATCGTTTATAATATAATTTGCCGATTTCCTTTTACCACCACCATAATCTACTGCCTGCCAGTTAATCACTGAAGCAGAAAGAAAATAAGAAAGTGAAAAAGTAAGAAAGAACGAGTTGTTTTTTGGGGACGCTGATTCTCGCAGAAATGTCTGGATACTTAAAATCCTGATAATCGGAGCCTGCCCCCGAATGATTTTATCGGGGGTTCATCTGCGTCCTGATATGTCATTCCCGAATGCTGTTATCGGGAATCCAGTTGTCGTATTGCTCGTAAGTCAACCAATTCAACCCCGTTGTATAATAAAATAAAATAAAGTACATAAAGTTCAAAAGAGCAAGACACACATG